>JAOPXW010000282.1 GCA_025964935.1 Friedmanniella sp.
CGTCCAACGCGCGCGAGCACAGGAGTTCGATGAGCACCAAGGCCTGGCTGGCGGCGCTGGCGGCGGTGCTGCTCACCTCGACGGCCTGCTCGGCCGACCCCGGCGCAGCCGGCTCCACCAGCCCGACCCCCAGCCCCAGCCCCAGCCCCAGCGCGACATTGACACCGGTCTTCGTCCCGACCCCGGCCGGCAGCGCGACTCCCACCGCGACCCCGGAGGCGCAGCCCGCCTGTTTCGAGGGCCGCTACGTCATCACCGAGTTCGCGGCCCGCACTGGTCGGTCCACCATCACCGGGAAGGGGGGCGAGCTCGTGCTGACCTTCGCGGGTGGCACCTTCACCCTCACGTCGCTCCCGGACGCCTCCACGGCGCTGGCCCTGGACGGGGCCGCACTCACCCTCACCGTCGACGGGACGGTCAGCGGCACCTACGTCGAGACCGGCGACACCGCGATCTTCACCCAGACCGGCACGACCGGCCAGGCCAGTGTGCAGGGTGAGGGCGGGGCCCGGGACTTCACGATGAAGCAGGTGGCCTCCCTCGCCCTGCCCCAGGGCACGACCACGGTCACCTGCGCCGGAACCGAGGCGACCTTCGCGTCGGCGGCCACCACCACCAAGGCCGAGCGCAACTGACGCTCGGACCGCCCGACCCGACCCGGGCCGCGGTCAGCCGGCCCGCGGCTGCGGCCTCCCCACCTATGCTCGACCGCGTTCGCACTACGACCAGGAGTCCAGATGAGACACGTCGTCCTCTCGCTGACCGCCGTGGCGGTGCTGGCGAGCGCCGGATGCTCCGGCGGCACGCCGGCCACGGTGGACTCCGGTGCCCCGACCGGCTCCGCCCGGTCGGAGTCGCCGTCGGCGGCCGAAGCGGCTCCCGCGGGGGCGTGCCCCGACGGGACCTACACGCTGGCCCGTTTCGTAGGGGTCGGGGACCAGTCGACGTACGGCACCGGTGAGGGCGGCGACGTCACGCTGACCTTCGCGCGCGGCCGCTACCGGCTGGCCGGCGGCGGGCAGCCCATCAACCTGACCCTGGCGGGCCAGCGCGGCACGCTCGCGGTGAACGGCACCCTGGGCGGCACCTATCAGGGCTCGGCGCCCGCCGTCACCTTCGGCAAGGTGGACCGGACGACCGGCTCGGCCACCCTCGCCGGGGTGGGTCGCAGCCAGGGGCTGGACATGCAGCAGGTCGGGCAGGTCCTGGCCCCGACCGGCAGCGCGCAGGTGACCTGCACGGCGACCACGGCCACCATCAACCTCGACCAGGTCGTCCTCTACCTCGAACGGCGCTGATTGCCCGCTCAGGCGGGTCGGCCGTCCTCCAGGTAGGCCATCGTCCCGGGGGCCAGACCGGCGGCCACGGTCAGCCGGCGATGGGCCAGCGGCGTGAGCAGCTCGGCCGCCTCGGTGAGGGTGCACAGCCGTACGGCGAGGATCTCGGCGGCCTGCAGGGTGAACTGGTGCAGATCGGCGCTGTGCACCCGGCCCCCGTCGAAGATGAGCTCCAGGGCGTCCTCCCAGCCCAGGTACGGGGGCATCCAGTCCGCGACCAGCATCGGGCCGACCGGCCGGTCCACCCCCAGCTCCTCCAGCACCTCCCGGGCGGCTCCGAGCCGGGGTGGCTCGCCGGGCTCGACGACGCCGCCGGGCAGCTCCCAGTCCCGCTTGAACCGGGTGTCACAGAGCAGCACCCGGTCCTGCTCGTCCCGGATCAGGACGTGCGCGATCAGCCGTTTGCGGGGGAGGGCCGAGTTCATCACGCCGGAGAACCCGTCGGTCCCGCCCACCACGTCGCTGGCCAGCCGTCCGTAGAGCATCTCGTCGTCCAGACCGCCGGCGGTTCGTACAGCCTCACGCCGTCGGCCCTCGCAGCGGAAGCCCGCGCGCAGCAGCGCCCGGCGTGCCCCGGTGTCGGAGGCCTGCACCCACACCTCGAGCCGGCGGAAGCCGTCGCCGGCCAGCCGGTCCTGCACCAGGAGATGAAGGGACTGCTCGAGCTCCCGAGGGTCGGGGGCGCCACCCCAGGTGAGGATGGCGGCCCCGTGCCCGGACTCGGTCAGCCGCAGCTCGACCCGGTTCACGACCCGCAGGTCACGAGGTGGTGTCCTTCCCGCTGGCCTTGCGGGCGGTGGCCTTGCGGGCGGTCGCCTCCAGGTCGTCGGTGGCCTCGGCGGCCGCCTTCTTGACCGTCTTGGCCGCCTTCTTCACCGAGCGGGCGGCCTTCTTGGCCACCGTCTCGACCCCGCCGTCCGGCGCGGCCTCCGCCGCGGCGGCCGGAGCCGCCTTCTTGGCGACGGACTTCTTCGTGGCCGCCTTCTTGCCCGCGGGGGCCTTCGCCGCGGTGGCCGGAGCCGCCGGGCCCTCAGGTGCCGCGGTGGCCGCCGGGGCCTCGGGTGTCGCCGCAGCCGCCTTGGCCGGGGCCGTGGCCGCAGCCTTTGCCGGGGCCGGGGCCGTGGCCGTGGCCGCAGCCTTCGCCGGGGCCTTGGTCACCGCCTTCTTGGCGGTGCTGCGGGTGCTGGGGCGGGAGACCTGCCGCGCGGCCGCCCGGGTCCCGGCCTCGACCTGGGCCGGCTCGGCCTGCTCGTCGGTGGCGACGGTCTCGAACCGCAGCCAGACGGCGCCGAGCGGGGGGATCGTGACCGACCCGGACGCCTCGAAGCCGTTGGAGGGGACCGACGTGGCGGTGACCTGCCCGAGGTTGCCGAAGGTCCCGGAGCCGTCGTAGATCTCCGCGTCGGTGTTCAGGATCTCGGTCCAGGCTCCCTCGGCGGGCAGCCCGACCCGGTAGTCGGGGCGCGGCTCGGAGGAGAAGTTGATCAGGCAGGCGACGATCTGGCCCTCCCCGTCGTAGCGGAGGAAGGAGAAGACGTTGCCCCCCTGGTCGTCGGCGTTGATCCAGGCGAAGCCGGCGGGGTCGGCGTCCAGCTTCCACAGGGCGGGGTGCTCGCGGTAGACCGCGTTCAGGTCCTTGACCAGCCGCTGCACGCCGCGGTGACCCCAGTCCGCGCTCTGCCCCCAGTCCAGGCTCCGGCTCTCGGCGAACTCCCGGCGCTGGGCGAACTCGGTGCCCATGAAGAGCAGCTTCTTGCCCGGGTGGCACCACATGAAGGCGTAGAACGCCCGCAGGGTCCCGAACTTGCGCCACTCGTCCTGGGGCACCCGCTCGAACATGGAGCCCTTGCCGTGCACGACCTCGTCGTGACTGATCGGCAGGATGAAGTTCTCCGAGTAGGCGTACGCCATCGCGAAGGTCATCTCGTGGTGGTGGAACTGCCGGTAGACGGGCTCGCGACCCAGGTAGCGCAGCGAGTCGTTCATCCAGCCCATGTTCCACTTGAAGCCGAAGCCCAGACCGCCGGACTCGGTGCTGCGGGTGACGCCGGGCCACGAGGTGGACTCCTCGGCGATCATCATCGTCCCGGGCTCGCGGGCGTAGTTGTGCGCGTTGACCCGCTGCAGCAGCTCGACGGCGTCGAGGTTCTCGTTGCCGCCGTAGATGTTGGGGATCCACTGGCCCTCCTCGCGGGAGTAGTCCAGGTAGAGCATCGAGGCGACCCCGTCGACCCGCAGACCGTCGATGTGGTACTCGTGCAGCCAGTAGTAGGCGTTGGAGATGAGGAAGCTCTTCACCTCGTTGCGGCCGAAGTTGAAGATGTAGGAGCCCCAGTCGGGGTGCCAGCCCAGGCGCGGGTCGTCGTGCTCGTACAGGGCGGTGCCGTCGAAGCGCTGCAGCGCCCAGGGGTCGGTGGCGAAGTGCCCGGGCACCCAGTCCACGATGACCCCGATGCCGGCCTGGTGCAGCTTGTCGACCAGGTAGCGGAACTCGTCGGGGGAGCCGAACTTGCTCATCGGGGCGAAGTAGCCCGTGACGTGGTAGCCCCACGAGCCCTCGAACGGGTGCTGCGCGACGGGCATGAACTCCACGTGGGTGTAGCCCTGCCAGCTGACGTACTCCACGAGCTGGTCGGCCAGTTCGATGTAGGTCAGGCCCTTGCGCCAGGAGCCGATGTGCACCTCGTACACGCTCATGGCCTCGGCGTGCTGCTTCTTCTCGCCGCGGTACCACATCCACTGGTCGTCGTTCCAGGTGTACTGGCTCTCGTAGACGATGGAGGCCGTGTGCGGCGCGGCCTCGCAGAAGCGGGCCATCGGGTCGGCTTTGGTGCGCCAGACGCCGTCGGACCCGAGCACCTCGAACTTGTAGAGGTTGCCCGTCCCGACGCCCTCGCGGAACAGGGCCCAGACCCCCGACCCCGGGACGAGGGTCATGTAGGCGTCGTCGCCGTTCCAGTAGTTGAAGTCCCCGACCAGGCGCACGGCCTGGGCGTTGGGGGCCCAGACCGAGAACCGGGTGCCGTGCAGCGTGCCGCGCTCGGAGTCCTCCACGGACGCCTCGACGGCGCCGAGACGCTTCCAGCACTCCGTGTCGTGCCCCTCGTGGAACCCGCTCATGTCCCAGCCGGTCAGACCGCCGCTCAGATCGTAAGCCACAGTGCTACTCCTTCACCTGATGCTGATCAGTCTCGTGGTGGGCAGGTGACGAAGGGGTCTTCGTCCCTGCGGTGTGGTGCTCGTCGGCGGGCGATGCTCCACCCGCCGCCGCCAGGCCGGCGATCGCCCCCAGCGGGATGGTGACCCAGTCGGGCCGGTTCCGAACCTCGTAGACGACCTCGTACGCCGCCTTGTCCGCCTCGTACGCGCGCAGCGTCGCCTCGTCGGAGGCCGCCAGGTCGCCGCCGGCGTAGCCGCGCAGGAACGCGGCCCGGCACTCCGCCGCCCAGGTCGCACTGCGCGGCCCCGGCACGCTGGCGGCGGCGTAGTCGAACGACCGGAGCATGCCGGCGATGTCACGCCAGACGCTGTCGGGCTCGGCCCGCTCGGCCAGGGTCTTGGCCGGCTCGCCCTCGAAGTCGATGATCTTCCACCCGGTCGGGGTGTGCAGGGTCTGACCGAGGTGGAAGTCGCCGTGCACCCGCTGGGTCTCCAGCGTCACGGGGGCCAGGGCCGAGAACAGGGACTCCAGACCGCTGCGGTAGGCCGCCAGAGCGGGAGCCGCGGCGGTCGCGCGGTCGAGCCGGGCGGTCATCGTGGCCGCCAGCGCCGCACCCGGCTGGCTGGAGCGCGGGAAGGAGGTACGCAGGGCGTGGTGGGTCTCGGCCAGGGCCGTGCCCAGGGCCTCCGCCTCGGGTGCGAAGTCGGTGCCCTCGCGCAGGGTGGAGAGTGCGAGCTCCCAGCCGTCGCGGGCCTCGGCCAGCTTCTCCACCACCATGGCCAGGTCGGCCTGCCGGGTGACCCCGTCCGCGATCCAGGTCCCCTCGACCCAGCCGAAGATGCCGGCCACGTCGGCCACCCCAGCCCGGTTCAGGGCGTCGTGGACCTCGATGTCGAGGTTGCGGCCCAGCTCCAGGCGGCGGAAGAGCTTGATCATCGCGACGTCGCCGAGCATCACCGAGGTGTTGCTCTGCTGGCCGGTGTAGACCTGCGGGGTCAGGTCGGTGGACAGGCCGGTCGCGTCGGTGAGGTGGAACCGGAACGACCCGGAGGGACCCTGCTGCTCGCGCTCGGCCAGCAGGGCGCCCACGACGACCCGGCAGGCCTCCGGGTCGCGGGCCGCGTCGTAGGCCACGTAGTCGCCGAGCTCGGGGTCGTGGCCCCGGCCGATCTCGGCGGACGCCAGGTCGTCCTGCGCCCCTGGCCGGTAGGAGACCGCGAGCTGGTAGTACTCGGTGGGGTCTCCGCCGCCGTACGCCACCTCCGCGACCTCGAAGCGGACCGCGGGGGAGTCCTGGGGGTCTCCGAGCCAGGGCAGCGGGGTCACCGAGACCAGCTCGGCGCGGCGGCCCTTCCCGGCGAACCAGCGCGCGCCGGTGAGGTGGGCGGTCATGCTCTGGACGGGGTACGACACGCTCACCCGACCTGGACGTACGGCGTGGACCCGCTGCGCGAGCCGTAGCGGACCAGGGTCAAGACGTGCGCCGGGTCGTCCTGGGTCAGCCGGACGAACGCGTGCTGGCCCCAGCGCCAGGTCTGGCCGGTGATCTCGTCGTGGACCAGGAACACGTCCGGGGCCGCGAGGCCCAGCACCTCCATGTCGAGGTGGATCTCGGACTCGGCGACGTTGTGCGGATCGAGGTTGACGACCACGATGACCACGTCGTTGCCGTCCCGCTTGGAGTAGACGAGGACGTTCTCGTTGCCGGCGGTGTGGAAGTGCAGGTTGCGCAGCTGCTGCAGCGACTTGTGCTCCCGACGCACCTCGTTCAGCCGACCCAGCAGCAGGTTGAGGTTCTCCCCGCTCTCCTCGGCGGCCTTCCAGTCCCGGGGGCGGTACTGGAACTTCTCCGAGTTGAGGTACTCCTCGCGCCCCGGGGCCAGTCCGGCGTTCTCGAACAGCTCGAAGCCGGCGTAGACGCCCCAGATGGGCGACAGAGTGGCGGCCAGCACGGCGCGCACCGTGAACGAGGTCCGCCCGCCGAGCTGCAGGTACATCGGCAGGATGTCGGGGGTGTTGACGAAGAAGTTGGGCCGGAAGAAGCTGTCGGTCTCGGTGCTCAGCTCGGTCAGGTACTCCTCGAGCTCCCACTTCTCGTTGCGCCAGGTGAAGTAGGTGTAGCCCTGGTGGAACCCGGCCTTGCCGAGCGCGTGCATCATCGCCGGCTTGGTGAACGCCTCGGCGAGGAAGATCACGTCCGGGTCGGTCCGGCGCACCTCGGTCATCAGCCAGGCCCAGAAGTCGACCGGCTTGGTGTGCGGGTTGTCGACCCGGAAGATCCGGACACCGTGCGACATCCACAGCTTGAGGATCCGCAGGCTCTCGGCGTAGATGCCGTCGCGGTCCCTGTCGAAGTTGATCGGGTAGATGTCCTGGTACTTCTTGGGCGGGTTCTCCGCGTACGCGATCGACCCGTCGGCGCGCGTGGTGAACCACTCGGGGTG
>JAOPXW010000352.1 GCA_025964935.1 Friedmanniella sp.
TCGGCGCGGCTGATACCTCAGCGACCGAAGCGACGCTCCCGGGCGGCGTACGAGCGGAGGGCCCGGATGAAGTCGACCTTGCGGAAGTCGGGCCACAGGGCCTCGCAGAAGTAGAACTCGCTGTGCGCCGACTGCCACATCAAGAAGCCGGACAGCCGCTGCTCCCCGGAGGTGCGGATGATCAGGTCCGGGTCCGGCTGACCCTTGGTGTAGAGATGCTCGGCGATGTGCTCGATGTCGAGGTTCTGCGCCACCTCGTCGATCGAGATGCCCAGGCGCGCCTGCTCGGCCAGGAGCGAGCGGACGGCGTCCCGCAGCTCGTGCCGGCCGCCGTAGGACACCGCGATGTTGACCAGCATCCCCTCCACCGCCGCGGTGTCCCGGGCCGCGGTCTTGAGCCGCTCGGCCGACTCGGCGGGCAGCATGTCCAGGGCCCCCACCGGGTGCACCCGCCAGCGTCCGGTCCGGGCCAGGTCGGCCACCATCTGCTCGATCACCTGCAGCAGCGGCCCGACCTCCTCGGCGCTGCTGCGGGAGAAGTTGTCGGTGGAGAGCACCCAGAGGGTGACGACCGGGATCCCGATCTCGTCGCACCACTCGACGAACTCCTTGAGCTTGTTGGCCCCGGCCTGGTAGCCGGCGACCAGCGGCTGGCCGGGGGCGTTGGTCCGGGCCCAGCGCCGGTTCCCGTCCGCGAGGACAGCGACGTGCCGCGGCAGCCGGCTGTGATCCAGCTCGTCGATCAGGCGGTGCTCGTAGGTGGCGTACAGCAGACCCGAGGGGTGCAGCCGGTCCACGAACTCGCGGATGCGATCGAAGCGGGCCACTCGGGCAGCGTATCCCCGCCGACCGCGCCTTCCCCCGGTGGCACCCGGCGGGTCGGGCGGGGGCTGGGAGCGGGTCGTCGCGGGGGCCGTCGCCGCCGGCCCCGAGCGCCGCTGAGCCCGGACTGTGCCGACCGGCTTGGCCGGCACCGGGACGGTCGCTAGCGTGGAAGCCACGCAGCTCCCACTCGGGTCGCGAGGGAGCACGGACCGGGAAGGGACCTCCATGCCGACCAGCACCGTACCGGCTCCCGGCACCTCGCCCGAGCCCGTCGCCGCCGTCGCCCGGGCCGTCAAACCCCGGCTCCGGGGCTGGCTGCACGCCGGCATGGCGCCGTTGGCGCTGGCCGCCGGCATCGTCCTCGTGGCCCTGGCCCCGACCACCCTCGGACAGGTCGGCGGCTGGTTCTTCCTCGCCGGCTCGGTGCTGCTCTTCGGGACCAGCGGGCTCTACCACCGGCGCAGCTGGAGCCCCCGCGGCGAGGCGGTGATGCGCCGGCTGGACCACGCGAACATCTACGTCTTCATCGCCGCCAGCTACACCCCGATGGCCCTGCTGATGCTGTCCGGCACCTCGCGCGTCCTGCTGCTCACCCTGATCTGGGGGGCCGCGCTGGGCGGCCTGGCCTTCCGGCTCCTCTGGCTGTCGGCGCCGCGGTGGCTCTACACGGTGCTCTACATCGTCCTCGGCTGGGCCTCGGTCGGCTGGATGGTGCAGTTCTACCGCGCGGGCGGGCCCGTGGTGCTGGCCCTGATCCTGGCCGGCGGCCTCTGCTACACCGGCGGCGCCCTGGTCTACGCCCGCAGGCGCCCCGACCCCAACCCGGCCTGGTTCGGCTACCACGAGATCTTCCACGCCGGCACGATCGGCGGCTTCGTCTGCCACTACGTGGCCATCTCGATCCTGACCTACGCGGCCTGACCCCCCGGCCCCGGTCCGACTCAGCGGCCGACCTCAGCGGGTGAGCTCGGCGGCCAGCTCCTCGGCGCTGGTGACCGGCAGCCGGCAGACGAATCCGCGGCAGACGTACGCCGTCGGTCGTCCCTCGCGCAGCGGCCGGTCCGCGAGCAGCGCCAGCCCCGGCTGGTCGGGCCGACCCGCCACCACGACCGACCCCGCCGGCGCCAGCCGGTGGGCCGTCTGGACCAGCTCGGCCCGGGACCCGGGGTCCGGACCGACCACCGCGACCTGCACCGGCTCGTGACCGGGGCTGCGGCTGAGGGCGTCGGCCAGCAGCCAGCCGGCGAACCGCGGCGCCTGCGCGACCAGACCGCCGGCCCCGTACGCCGCCCGCTCGGCCCGATCACCCCAACGGCTCTCCCCGCTCAGCTCGGCCAGGGCGGTCAGGGCGTGCACCGCGGCACTCAGGCCCGAGGGCGTGGCGTTGTCGGTCGGGTCCTGCGGCCGGGCGTAGTGCTGCTCGGCGTCGGCGGCGGTGTCGAAGAACCCGCCCCGGCCGTCGTCGAACTGCTCCTCGACGACCTGCAGCAGGGCCGCGGCCCGCTCCAGCCAGACGGGCTCCCCCAGGGCACCGGCGAGCCGGACCGAGGCCTGGGCCAGGGCGCCGTAGTCCTCCAGGATGCCGGGGGCGGCCCCGGCCCGGCCGTGCCGGGAGGCCCGTCGCAGCCGTCCGTCGCACCAGTGCAGCGACCACACGGTCTCGGCGGCCTCGGCGGCGGCGGCCCGCCAGACCGGCTCGCCGAACACCTCGGCGGCCAGCACGAGCGACTCGATCAACCAGCCGTTCCAGGCGGCGACCACCTTGTCGTCGGTGCCGGGTCGGGCCCGCTGGGCCCGGGCCGTGGCGAGACGAGCGCGCACCTCGGCCAGCCGTACGGGGTCGGGGTCGGCCGGCAGCTGCAGCGTGGAGGCCCCGTGCTCGAAGGTCCCGGCGGCGGTGACCCCGAAGGCCTCGGCCGCCCAGTCGCCGTCCTCGGGCCCGAGCACCGCGGTCAGCTCGGCGGGGGTCCAGGCGTAGAAAGCCCCCTCGTGCAGGTGTCCGGACCCGTCCAGGGAGTCGGCGTCCAGGCTGGCGGCGAAGGCACCCTCGGCGGTGCGCATCTCGGCCAGCAGCCAGGCCACGGTCTCGCGGACCACCCGCTCGGCCAGCGGGTTCGCGGTCCGCCGCCACCAGTGGGTGTAGACCCCCAGCAGCAGGGCGTTGTCGTAGAGCATCTTCTCGAAGTGCGGCACCACCCAGTGCGCGTCGACGCTGTAGCGGGCGAAGCCGCCGCCGAGCTGGTCGTAGATCCCGCCGCGGGCCATCGCCTCGCAGGTCCGGTCGACCATGGCCAGCGCCTCGTCCGTGCCGTCGCGGAGCAGAGCCTCCAGCACCATCGACGGCGGGAACTTGGGCGCACGGCCGAAGCCTCCGGAGACGCCGTCGTGCTCGCGGGCCAGCTGGGTCCGGGCGGCGGCCAGGTCGGCGGCGGTGAGGGAGCCGGGCCGGGCCTGGATCTGGCGCTCACGGAGCTGCGCCACGATGGAGCCGGCGCTGTCGAGGATGTCCTCACGACGGTCCTGCCAGGCCGCCGCCACCGACTCCAGCACCTGGCCGAAGGACGGCAGCCCGTGGGCGGGCCGGGGCGGGAAGTAGGTGCCGGCGTAGAACGGAAGGCGGTCCGGGGTCAGGAACACGCTCATGGGCCAGCCGCCCTGCCCGGTCATCGCCTGGGTCGCGGCCATGTAGACCGCGTCCACGTCCGGCCGCTCCTCCCGGTCGACCTTGACCGCGACGAAGTCGCGGTTGAGCAGGTCCGCGACGGCCTGGTCCTCGAAGGACTCGTGCGCCATCACGTGGCACCAGTGGCAGGCGGCGTACCCGACGCTCAGGAAGAGCGGCCGGTCCAGCTCCGCCGCGCGGGCGAACGCCTCGGGCCCCCACTCGTACCAGTCCACCGGGTTGTCCGCGTGCTGCAGCAGGTACGGCGACGTCGCGTCCGCGAGGCGGTTGGCCATTCTCATGCTCTCTAGGAAGGGGCAGGCAAGGCGCCGGTTGAGCAACCCACCCGGCCGGGTGGTC
>JAOPXW010000364.1 GCA_025964935.1 Friedmanniella sp.
CGTTGGCCAGCGCCTCGGTGCCGTCGAGCTCGTCGATCCCCGGCTCCGGCCCGGCCCCGACCGGCCCTGACCCGACCGGGTCGGCCGCGGGGCTGGCGGGCGACGGCACGGGTGGGATGAAGATCATGACCCTAGCCTAATGTTTAGCAATGCTAAATACAAGGGCTATGAATCCCGCCGTTGGTCGACCGTGGTCGACGAGGTTCGGGCCACTCCCCGGACCCGTAGGCTGGGCGCATGAGCGAGCCCGTCCCGCCCCCGCCCGCGGCCGCGCCGCCGCCGGTCGACGGTGGCGCGGAGCCCGTACGGTCAGCCCCCGAGCCGGGTGAGCAGCACTTCCTGGTCCAGGCCCCGCTGGCCCCGATGGACGCCGACGGGATCGGGCTGGCCGCGGCCGGCACCGTCCTGTTCGCCCTGGCCTCGGTCCTGCTGGCCCTGTTCCGCCGCTCGCTGACCGAGGCGGGGCACGGCTGGTGGCTGGGCGTGGCCGTCTGCGGCTTCGGTCTGGGGCTGGTGGGCCTGGCCTACTGCCTGTGCCGCCGGACGACCCGCGACCGCCGCGACCCCCGCGTCGGGTAGGACCTACAGCCCGGCGTCGTCCAGGCCGGAGATGACCTGCTCGAGCAGCTCGGCCAGCTGGTCGACCTGGGGGTCGGTCAGGCTGGCCAGCAGGTCGGACTCGACCAGGTCGGCGTCGCGGATCGCGGCCACGTAGAGCTGGTAGCCCGCGTCGGAGAGCTGGACCAGCACCCGGGTCCGGTTGGCCGGGTCCTGGTCGCGGCTGACCAGCCCGCGCTCGACCATCCGGTCCAGGCGGTGGGTCATGGACGAGGGGGCGACGTTGACCGCCGCGGCCAGCTGGCTGGGGGTCATCGGGCCGGTCTCGGCCCCGCGGGCGAGCTCACCCAGCACCGCCCACTCCCCCGACGTCACCCCGAGGTCGGTCAGCTGGTGGTCGTACCACTGGTTGAGGCGGCGGGAGAGCCGGTGCACCGCGGTGACGACCCGCTGGACGGACTCGTCCGCCCCGGCCGCGACGTACGCGGCCACCAGGAGCCGGAGCTCGTCGACCTCGCTGAGCTGGTCGGCCGGTCGCTTAGCCATCCGACGCCCCCACGGACGGGCGGACCCGCAGCGGGCTCAGTCGAACAGCGAGATCGGGGCGTCCCACTCGATCGTCTCCCAGACGGGTGCGGGCAGCTCCTCGGCCCGGTCCTCGGGGCGGACCGCCGAGTGCGCCCCGCAGCCGTGGTCGACACTGACGACCGTCGCGTCCGAGGCCGAGTACGCGTTGGCGCAGACCCCGAAGACGGCCCCCATGCTGCCCTGCAGCCGGACGAAGAAGCCGCAGGTCTCGCAGACCCCCGGAGCGAGCTTGGTCATCTGGTTCTCGGGGCCGCCGTCACCGTGCAGCCACCGCTCGCTGGCCTCGTCGCGGCCGGTGCTGGAGAGGACCCGCTCCCGACCGAGGCCGAGCTCGGCGACGACCGCGCGGGCCACCCCGGACTCCACCGGGTCGTCGTCCAGCCCGAGGTCACCGGGGGTGAAGCCGGGCTCCAGCCGCGGGTCGTCCAAGGGGGTCGGCATCAGCAGGCCCGGGGTCACGTCACCCGGCTCGATCCGCTCCGCCCACGGCACCCAGGGCTGGCCGAGCAGCGCACCCTCACCGGGCAGCAGCACGACCTCGTTGACCGTGACCAGCTTGGCGCGCGAGGCCCGGACGACCGTCACCGACCAGCGCCAGCCCGCGTAGCCCGGGTGCGGGCAGGCGAACAGGTGGGTGACGACCCGCTCGTCCTCGGCCACGGCGCCCAGGTGCTCCCCCACACCCATCACGCCGGCGGTCTCGACCGCCGCCTCGCGGGCGAGGTCGACCGCGGCGAGGCAGACGGTGTCGATCTTGGGCGTACGGGTACGGGTGGACGGGGCCATGGGACTCATTCTGACAGGAGGGCGGGCGGGGTCCGCGGACGCGGTGCCGGACCTCGGGGGGTCGGGCTAGAGGTCGAGCTCGTCGGCGACGGCGCGCAGCACGCTGGCGATCTTGGGCGCGTTCTTCGGGTCGGGGTGACGACCACGCCGGTAGCCGTTGCCCACTGAGTCGAGCATCTTGATCAGGTCCTCGACGATGACCGCCATCTGCTCCGGCGCCTTGCGCTGGGCCTTGGACAGCGACGGGGGCGCCTCCACGACGCGGACCGACAGCGCCTGCTCACCCTTGCGGCCCTCGACGATGCCGAACTCGACCTTCTGGCCGGTCTTGAGAGCGGTCACACCCGGCGGCAGGGCGGTGGCGCGCACGTAGACGTCCCCGCCGTCCTCCTTGGTCAGGAAGCCGAAACCCTTCTCGGCGTCGTAGAACCTCACCTTGCCTACAGGCACAGCACCCTCTTTTGTTCGTTCACCACTGGAGCCTGCTCAGCCTAGCCGCTGAGGGGGTGCCACCCAACCACTTCCGGACGTCCCCGACCCCGCCCGGAGCACGTCCGCCCGACCGCCTCAGGAGCGCCGCGCGGGGTCGCCGAAGGTGGCGTGCGGGCCCAGCGGCAGGTTCAGGATGGCCCGGCTCAGGGCCTCGACCGGTTCCCGCGCCGCGCGCGGGTTGGCCACCAGGGCCATGGCCACGTCGGCCAGGTCGGGCAGGTCGAAGCGGCCACTGAGGTTGCGCAGGTCCCCGGGCACTCGGCTCTGGGCCAGCACGCAGATGCCCAGCCCCGCCCGGGCGGCGGCCAGCACGCCGTTGATCTCCCGGGTGTTGCAGGTGATCCGCCAGGTCCGGTGCGCGGCCTCCAGCGCCTCCAGTGCGGCCGACCGGCTGAAGCTCGGCGCGTGGTAGGTGATGACCGGTACGGGGTGGTCGGGGTCGATCACCGTCCGCTCGAGTCCGACCCACACCAGCCGGTCGCGGCGGACGAGCTGACCGCGGTCGGCGTCGGCCTCCTGGTTGATGAAGACCAGGTCGAGGTGGTTGCTGGCCAGCCGCCGCAGCAGCACCCCGCTCTGGGTGACGGTCAGCTCCAGGTTGATCCGGGGGTAGAGCTGGCGGAAGTCGCGCAGGATGGAGGGCAGCTCGCTCAGGGCCAGCTCGTCGGCCGCCCCGAACCGGAGCCGGCCGCTCATGGCCGACCCGGTGAAGTAGGAGACCGCCTCGTCGTTGGCGGCCAGGATGGTGCGGGCGAAGCCGGCCATCGCCGCCCCGTTGTCGGTCAGCGAGACCGTCCGGGTGTCGCGGCGGACCAGCTGCCGGCCGGCGGCGTCCTCGAGTCGCCGTACGTGCTGGGAGACCGTCGGCTGACTGAGCCCGAGCTGGGTCGCGGCCCGGGTGAAGCTGAGCCCGGTGGCCACGGCCAGGAAGGTCCGCAGCAGGACCGGGTCGAAGTTGAGCTCACCGGCCATCGGGGCACCTCCGGACAGGGGTGTGACCGCCGGCCACACCCGATCATTACGAATCGCAATACAAGATATAGCCCTTATCGCTTCGCCTGATGGGTGGCGCTCTGCCTAAGGTGAGGGAGCGGGTTCGACGAGGAGCCCCGATGTCCTCGCCGGCGATCCCGTAGGGAGTCCGGACCCACTCCCTGTGCAGAAATCGGGTGAACCACGTGTCCACGGCCCTCGCCGAACACGCCGTCCTGTCCCCCTCCTCCTCAGCTCCGGCGCCGCGGGCGCCCGAACCGGGCCGTCGCTGGCCCCGGTCCCTCGCGGCGCTGGAGGTGCGGAACTACCGCCTCTACCTCAGCTCCCAGATGCTGGCCACGACCGGCCTGTGGATGCAGCGCATCGCCCAGGACTGGCTCGTCCTGGAGCTGACCCACAGCGTCACCGCCGTCGGGATCGCCGTCGCCCTGCAGTTCCTGCCCGTGCTGCTCTTCGGCCTGGTCGGCGGGCTGGTGGTCGACCGCTTCCCCAAGCGGGTCCTGCTGATCATCACCCAGACCGCGACCGCCCTGACCGCCGCGACGCTCGGGGTGCTGGCCCTGACCGGCGCCGTGCAGGCCTGGCACGTCTACGTCGTGGCGACCGCCCTCGGGCTGATCACCGTGGTCGACAACCCGACCCGCCAGGTGTTCGTCTCCGAGCTCGTCGGCAGCCGGCACATCCGCAACGCCATCAGCCTCAACTCCTCGGTCTTCCAGCTCGGCGCCCTCGTCGGGCCCGCGGCCTCGGGGGCGTTGATCCACGCGGTCGGCCAGGGTTGGTCCTTCCTGCTGAACGCCCTGTCCTGCCTGGTGGTGGTGGTCATGGTGTGCGTCATCAGGACCCGGCCCACGGCCACCGCCGTGCCCACCCGGGGCAGCGGACAGCTCAAGGAGGGGCTGCGGGCGGTGGCCCGCACCTCCGAGATCGGCTGGACCATCGCCCTGGTCGGCACCATCGGGGTGTTCGGGCTCAACATGCCGGTGATCCTCGCCGCCTTCGCCGACCACGTGTTCCGCCTCGGCGTCGGGGGCTACAGCCTGTTCAGCTCGGCCACGGCGGTCGGGGCCCTGTCGGGGGCGATCGTGTCCGCCCGCCGCACCGGCACCGTACGGCTGCGCTCGCTCGTCGCCGCGCTCACCCTGCTCGGCGTGGCGGTGATGGCCGCCGCCCTGTCCCCGGACCGCTGGGTGTTCGTGGCCCTGCTCGCGGTGGTCGGGTTCTGCACCCTGACCTTCCTCACCGGGGCGAACTCGCTGGTCCAGACCACCGCCGGGCCCGCCGTCCGGGGTCGCGTGATGAGCATCTACCTGCTGGTGCTGCTGGGCGGCCAGTCCCTCGGTGGGCCGGCGGTCGGCTGGCTGATCGACCACGTCGGCGCCAGGCCGAGCATGTTCGTCTGCGGTGGCCTGGTCGCCATCATGGCCACCCTGACCGGGCTCGCGATGGCCCGCCGCTCGCACCTCACGCTGCGCTGGCGGACCGACGGTCGCCGGCTGCCCGTGCACATCGTGCACGGCTGAACGCCGGACCCGCCGCGGCCGCCCCGGACCGGGCGGCCGGCGGCCCGCCGGGGTCGGTCCGGCCGCCTAGGATGGAGACCATGGCCACCTGGGAAGACGGACCCGAGTACGCGCCGCTGGAGCGCCCCTCGGGCTTCGACCAGCCGGTCGTGGCCGCCCTCGACGACCCGGAGCCCGTGGCCCGCCCGGCCGACGGCGCCCCGGACGAGCGGCCGGCGTTCACCGACCCGGACCAGCCCGTCCGCGAGCTGGCCAGCCTGGCCCCGACGCTCGGCCCCACCCGCGACCCGGGCCTGCCGTTCGAGACGGTGTCGACGACGATGACCTCGGCCTCGGCCTGGGGCTCGGCCCACGGGGCCCG
>JAOPXW010000368.1 GCA_025964935.1 Friedmanniella sp.
CGGGCCGCCGGGGGCCGCTGGCTCGACCCGGCCGACCTGGGCCTGGCCGAGGGTCCGACCGAGGGCGGGCGCGAGGCGGCGGCGGCGTACGCGGTGGTGCTGGACGGCATCCTGGGCATCGGCGGGCGTGCCGGTCTGACCGGCGTCCCGGCCCGGGTGGTGGCCGCGGTCGCCGCCCACGACCTCCCGGTGATCGCCTGCGACCTCCCCTCGGGGGTGGCGGCCGACACCGGGGCCGCGCCGGGGACCGTCGTGGCGGCCCGGCGGACCGTCACCTTCGGGGTGCTCAAGCCCTGCCACCTGCTGGAGCCCGCGCGCAGCCTCTGCGGCGAGGTCGAGCTGGTCGACATCGGGCTCGACCCCACCGCCGCCGAGCCGGTGCTGGCCGGACTGGACGAGGCGGGGCTGGCGGCGTCCTGGCCCTACCCGGCCGCGTCGGCCGACAAGTACGCCCGGGGCGTGGTGGGGATCGACACCGGCTCCGAGCAGTATCCCGGGGCCGCCGTGATGTCGACCTACGGTGCGGTCTACGCCGGGGCCGGGATGGTCCGCTTCCTCGGGGCCGAGCGCCCCGCCCAGGTCATCGGGGCCCAGCTGCCCAACGTCGTCTTCTCCCCGGGCCGGGTGCAGGCCCACCTCTTCGGCTCCGGCTGGGGCGAGCGCCCCGACGGGGCGCAGGTGCTGGCCCGGGCGGCCGAGGACGGGGTGCCCGCCGTGGTCGACGCCGACGGTCTGACCTTCCTGCCGCCCCGCTGCCCCCCACACTGGCTGCTCACCCCGCACGCGGGCGAGCTCGCGCGGCTGCTCGGGCGCGAGCGGGCCTGGGTCGAGGAGGACCCGGTCCGGGCCGCGCGGGCCGGCTCCGCCCGGACCGGCGCCACCGTGCTGCTCAAGGGCGCGGCCCAGGTCGTGGCCGCACCGGGGACCTCATTGGTCCGGGTCGCCCTGCCCGGCCCCTCCTGGACCGCGCAGGCCGGCTCCGGCGACGTGCTCGGCGGCCTCTGCGCCGCGCTGCTCGCCGCCGGCTGCTCACCGGCCGAGGCCGGCCAGCTGGGGGCGTCGGTCCAGGCGTACGCGGCGACCCGCAGTCCCGGGGTGCTGCCGCCGGTCGAGCTGGCCCGCACGGTGGGGGCGCTGCTCGGCGACCTGCAGGCGCAGACCCGGCGGGGGAGGCGATGACCGACCCGTACGCCGCCGGCGGGGCGATCGACCCGGCGACGGCCTGCGCCGAGATCGACCTGGCCGCCTTCCGGGCCAACGTGACCGCCCTGGCCGCGCACGTCGCCCCGACCCGGCTGATGGTGGTGGTCAAGGCCGACGGCTACGGCCACGGGATGCTGGCCTGCGCCCGGGAGGCCCGGATCGCGGGGGCCCACTGGCTCGGGGCGGCCACCCCCGCCGAGGCCCTGCTGCTGCGGGAGTCCGGGGACACCGGACCGCTGCTGACCTGGCTGTACGGCGTGGGGGAGGACCTGGCCCCGCTGGTCGCCGCCGAGGTGGACGTGTCGGTGCAGTCGCTGGACCAGCTCTCCCGGGTGGTGGCCGCCGCGGCCACGACCGAGCAGCGGGCCCGGGTGCACCTGAAGGTCGACACCGGTCTGGCCCGGAACGGCTGCCCGCCGGCCCTGTGGCCGGAGCTGTGCGCCGAGGCGGCCGAGGCCGAGGACACGGGCGCGGTGCAGGTCGTCGGGGTCTGGTCGCACCTGGCCGCCGCCGACGAGCCCGGCCACCCGGCCACCCCGCACCAGCTCGCGGCCTTCACGGCGGCGTACGCGCAGGCCCGGGTCGCCGGACTGGAGCCCTCGCTGCGGCACCTCGGCAACTCCGCCGGCGCCCTGGTGCTGCCCGAGGCCCACTTCGACCTGGTCCGGGTCGGGATCGCGGCGTACGGCATCGACCCGGCCCCGGGTCTGGCCGCCCGGGCCGGGGTCACCCTCCGTCCGGCGATGCGGCTGCGGGCCGAGCTCGCCGCGGTCCGGCCCCTCGCCACCGGGGCCGGGGTCTCGTACGGCTGGACCTGGACCGCCGACCGCGACACCGTGGTGGGGCTGGTGCCCCTGGGCTACGCCGACGGCATCCCGCGGCACGCGAGCAACCGGGCCGAGGTGGCGGTGCCGCCGCGGTCCGGCTCGGGGTCACCGCAGCGGGTGCCGGACCGCGCGCCGGTCCGCGGTCGGGTCTGCATGGACCAGTTCGTGGTCGACCTGGGCCCCGGGTCGCGGGCCGAGCCGGGCGACGAGGTCGTGCTCTTCGGCGCGGGCGCCGAGGGTGAGCCCACCGCCGAGGACTGGGCTGCGTGGTGCGACACCATCGGCTACGAGGTGGTCACCCGGATCGGGGCCCGGGTGCCCCGCCGCTACCTCAACGCCAGCCAGGTGCGCTGATGGCGGCGCCGCGGACCCAGGGCTTCGGGCTGCTGGCCGGGGTCCTGGCCCTGGCCGTCGGTGGGGTGGCGGCCGGGCTGGAGCTGGAGCGCCGGGTCGTCACCAAGCGCATCACGCGCTCCCGTCGGCCGGACGAGGAGGGCTTCTTCCGGCTGCGGTCGGACGGACCCGACGTCACCACGCCCGACGGCGTGGTCCTGCACACCGAGATCGACGAGGTGCAGCCGCGCGCGGCGGACGACCCCCGCCCCGACCCCCCGGCCGGCTCGGAGGAGCTGACCCTGGTCTTCGTGCACGGCTACGCGCTGACCATGGACTGCTGGCACTTCCAGCGCAAGGCGTTCCGCGGCCGGGTCCGTCAGGTGTTGTACGACCAGCGCTCGCACGGCCGCTCGACCCGGTCCGCCCCGGAGCTGTGCCGGATGCCCCAGCTCGCGGCGGACCTCCGGCAGGTCCTGGACGAGGTGGCCGGGACCGGGCCCGTGGTGCTGGTCGGCCACTCGATGGGCGGCATGACGATCATGCGCCTGACCCAGACTCATCCCGAGCTGTTCGGCACCCGGGTCGTCGGGGTGGCGCTGTTCTCCACCGCGGCGGGGGAGATGGCCGACTACTCCCCGATCCGGGGCGTTCCCGGACGGGCGTTCGCCGCGGTCGCCCCGCCGCTGCTGGCCACCCTGAACCGGCTGCCCGAGCTGGTCGAGCGAAGCCGCCGGGCCGGCAGCGACCTCGGCTACGTGGTCACCCGGCGGATGGCCTTCGGCTCCGACGTGCCGTCCAGCTACGTCGAGTTCGTCAGCCAGATGCTGGGCGAGCTGCCGCTGGAGGTCGTCGGCGACTTCTACCCCGCCTTCGCCGAGCTGGACGAGTACTCCGCGTTCGCCATCCTGAGCCGGATCGAGACCGCGGTCGTGGGCGGCGAGGACGACATGCTGACCTCCATCACCCACACGGACCGCATCATCGAGCTGCTGCCCGGGGCGGAGGTGCTCAAGGTCCCCGACTGCGGCCACCTCGGCATGATCGAGCACCACCCGGTCTTCAACGAGGTGCTCGACCACCTGGTCGAGCGGGTCTGCCGGCACCTCACCTGACCAGCGCGCGGGTGCCCGGTCGGTGGTCGGGGCGCCCTCCTCGGACTGGTAGGCTAGGGGTCACCCGGTTGCCATCCTGCAGCTTGGGACACCGCGCCCTCCGATGGAGCAAGGCGCATCTGGGTTCGTCTTCCCACCTCTGACGATCGGCCTCGTCGCTGATCCGGTTCGGGCGCTGACGTGCCTGAGCAACTGTCCGCGCACGACCGCGGGCAAGAAGTGAGACACCCATGCCACCCAAGTCCTTCAAGGCCGACGGCGCGCCCAAAAAGCGCTGGTCGAGCACCGAGCGAGCCGCCCGCGGCCTCACCCCCCGACGCGGCGGCGGCAAGCCCCGGAGCACCAAGCGCGACGACCAGCCGGTCCGCCCGCCCCGTCGCCCCGGTCAGATCTCGGCCAACCAGGCGTCGTTCGAGGCGCGTGACGAGCAGTCCTTCGGCCGCCGCGACGACCGCGCCGGCGAGCGCGGCTCCCGTCCCGCCTCCGCCGGTCGCGAGCAGGGCTCGAGCTTCGTCCGCCGCGAGGACCGCGCCCCCTTCGTCCGCCGTGACGACAAGCCCGCGTACGGCCGTCGTGACGACAAGCCCGCCTTCAACCGTGACGACCGTCGCGACGAGCGGCCGTCGTTCAGCCGCGACGACCGTCCCGCCCACGGCGAGCGGCGCAAGCCGGCCCGCCACACCGGCGAGCGGCACGACTCCCGCCCCGCCGGCGGCACCCGTCGCTACGAGCGCCCGGTCCGCAGCACCGACCGGCCGGCCCGCGACGACCGTCCGGCCCGCACCTGGGAGGACCGGCCCGCCCGCAGCAGCGAGCGTCCGGCGCGTTCCTACGACGACCGCCCGGCCCGCAGCGACAGCGACCGTCCGGCCCGCGAGGACCGCCCGGCCCGCTCCTACGACGACCGCCCCGCCCGCAGCTACAGCGACCGACCGGCCCGCGAGGACCGCCCGGCCCGAACCTATGAGGACCGTCCGCCGCGCTCGCAGCGCTACGACGAGCGTCCCCCCCGTGCGGAGCGTCGTTCCTACGACGACTACCCGGACACCAGCTCGGCTCACTTCGAGCGCCCCGCCCCTCTTGACCGTCCTGATCGGATCGACATGCCTGAGCCCACTCCCTTCGACTCCGACGCCCCCGTCGGCACCTTCGCCGACCTCGGCATCTCCAAGGCGCTGGTCTCCGCGCTGGCCGCGCAGGGCATCACGGCGCCCTTCCCGATCCAGGCGGCGACCATCCCCGACGCGATCGCGGGACGCGACGTCCTCGGCCGCGGCCAGACCGGCTCGGGCAAGACCCTGGGCTTCGGTCTGCCGATGATCACCCGCCTCGCCGGCAAGGGCAACAAGCTGCCCGGCGGCCTGGTGCTGGTCCCCACCCGTGAGCTGGCCATGCAGGTGCTCGACGTGATCGAGCCCCTGGCCCGCACCGCCGACCTGTCCTGCGTCCTGGTCGCCGGCGGCATGTCCTACACCCCGCAGCTGCGGGCGTTCCAGCGCGGCGTCGACATCGTCGTCGCCACCCCGGGTCGTCTGATCGACCTGATGGACCAGGGTGCCGTCGACCTGAGCCGGGTCGAGGTCACCGTCCTGGACGAGGCCGACCACATGGCCGACCTGGGCTTCATGCCCGCCGTCACCCAGATCCTCGAGGCGGTGCCGGCCGGCGGTCAGCGGCTGCTGTTCTCCGCCACGCTGGACCACGCGATCGACCGTCTGGTCCGCACCTACCTGGTCGACCCGGTGACCCGCGAGGTCGACTCCAGCCAGGCCAGCGTCACCACCATGGCCCACCACTTCCTCAACATCGCGCCCAAGGACAAGACGGCCCTGACCGCCGAGATCGCCGGTCGTGACGGCCGTACGGTCATCTTCGTCCGCACCCAGCGCGGCGCCGACCGGGTGGCCGAGCAGCTCCGCAGCGCCGGGGTGATGGCCGGTGCCCTGCACGGTGGCCTGGCCCAGGGCGCCCGGACGCGGATCCTGTCGGTCTTCAAGGACGGGCAGCTGCCCGTCCTGGTCGCCACCGACGTCGCCGCCCGCGGCATCCACGTCGACGAGGTCGGTCTGGTCCTGCAGGCCGACCCGCCCGCCGGCCCGAAGGAATACCTGCACCGCGCCGGTCGTACGGCGCGCGCCGGGGGCACCGGGGTCGTGGTGACCCTGGTCCTGCCGCACCAGCGTCGTGAGCTCGACCGGCTCACCCACCAGGCCGGGGTCCGCCCCGCCGCGCTGCCCGCGCAGCCCGGTGACGAGAAGCTGGCCGAGGCCACCGGTGCCCGGCAGCCCAGCGGGGTCGCCGTCAGCGACGTCGACTACCAGCGTCTGAT
>JAOPXW010000370.1 GCA_025964935.1 Friedmanniella sp.
CGGTGCGGGGCTCAGGTGCGGGTGGTGAACCGCCCCTCGCGCCGGACACCGGTACGTCGCAGCTTGCGCTTCCGCCGCCGCGGCCAGAAGCCGGAGTGGGCCGAGTCGGGCGGTTCCACCATGGCCCGGCGGGCCAGGTCGGCCGCGCCGATCAGTCCGGCGTCGTTGCGGAAGTGGGCCAGCTCGATCCGGGCCTCCTCGCGGAACCCGCGCCCGGTCAGCGACCTGGAGAACGCCCGCTGGGCCGGCACCAGCAGCAGGTCACCGGCCGCACTCACGCCACCGCCGATCACCACCACCTCCGGGTCCAGGGCCGCGGCCAGGTCGGCGATGCCGCGCCCCAGCCAGTAGCCGATGTCGGCCAGCAGCTCGACCGCGTTGGGCTCGCCGGCGATCGCGGCAGCGGTGATCGCGGGTCCGGTGATCGCGTCGGGGTCGTTTCCGACCATCTCGGCCAGCCGGTAGGCCATCGGCGACTGGGTCCGGACCAGAGCCCGGGCCTCCCGGACCAGCGCGTTGCCGGAGGCGTACTGCTCCCAGCAGCCCCGGTTCCCGCACTCGCACCAGTGGCCGTCGGGAACGCTGGTCATGTGGCCCCATTCCCCGGCCATCCCGTGCGTGCCGCGGAAGAGCTGGCCGTTCACCACCAGTCCCCCGCCGATGCCGGTCCCGAGGGTGATGCACACCATCACCGAGGAGCCGCGGCCCGCGCCGAACCGGTACTCGGCCCAGGCGGCGGCGTTGGCGTCGTTGTCGACCAGAACCGGGATGTCGACGCGTTGGGACAGCTTGGCCTTCAGCGGCTCGGAGCGCCAGGCCAGGTGGGGCGAGAACCGGACGACGGCCTGCTCGTTGTCGACCCAGCCGGCCGCGCCGATGCCCACCGCGTCGACCCGGTGCCGACGCCGCAGCTGGGCGACCGCCCGGACGATCGCGTCCTCGACGGCCTGCGGGTCGTGGGACGGGGTGGGCTCGAGGATGCGCTCGAGGATGGCGCCCTGCTCGTCGACGACCCCCGCCGCCACCTTGGTGCCGCCGATGTCCACCCCGATGCTCAGGCTGGGGGGCGGGGCGAGCCGCGTCGCCCGCCGGGGACCGGGGGCGGTCAGGCCGCTCAGCCTTCGACCCGCTTCTTGAGGCCCTTCAGCGCGCCGTCGATGATCGTCTTCTCGGCCTTGCGCTTGAACAGGCCGATCATGGGCATGTTGACGTCCACGGCCAGGGTGTAGGTGACCCGGGTGCCGCTTCCCTGCGGCCGGACCTCGTACGCGCCGTCCATCGTCTTCAGCAGGGTGCCCTCGACGAGCCGCCAGCGGACCGCGTCGGGGGCCCAGCCGTACGCCAGCACGTAGGTGTCCTTGACCAGCGCATGGTCCAGGACCATCCGGACGTGGTCGGGGCGGCCGTCGGCGGTGGTCAGGACCTCGGCACTGGTGATGGAGTCCACCCAGGCGGGATAGTCCTCGAAGTCGGCGATCACCGCCATCACCTCCGCGGGAGCCGCGGCGATGTCGATGCTTGCGCTCGTCTGGTCAGCCACGGCAACACCCTACGCGGCTGCGCCGGTCCGGCGCCCGTCCCACGGGCGATCCCGTTCGGCCCCGCTCCGCCCCGGGCGACGGGCGTCCACCCCCCGGGGGCCCGTACGGCTCACGCGAGGGCGAGGGCCCGGCGGAGGGTCTGGCGGACCTGGGCCGACCCGAAGCGCTCGGCGACGTGGCGACGGCCGCGCTCCCCCATCCGGGCGGCCCGCTCGGGGTCGGCGAGGAGCTCACCCAGTCGCGCCGCCAGCCCGTCGTGGTCACCCGGCTCGACCACGAACCCGGTCTCGCCGTCCCGCACCGTCTCGGGCGCCCCACCGGAGCGCCCGGTCACCACGGGCAGACCGCAGGCCGCCGCCTCCAGCGCGGCCAGCCCCAGACCCTCGGGGTTCAACCCGGCGAAACGGGTCGCCACCGGCAGGGCGAACAACCGGGCCCGCTGCAGCTCCCCCAGCACGCCGTCCCGGGGCAGCACCCCGGTGAAGCGGACGGCCTCGGAGATCTCGAGACCGGCGGCCTGCCTCACCAGCGCCGACCGTTGGGGGCCGTCGCCGACGAGCACCAGCTCCGGTCGCGCCGAGCCGGCGGCTCGGGTGTCCTGCACCTGGGCCCACGCCCGCAGGAGCGTCCCGAAACCCTTCTGGGCGACGAACCGACCCACGGCGACGCAGCGGACCGGTCCTTCCGCGCGGTCAGCCGCGGCGCCCGGCCGGAAGCGGTCGAGGTCGACCGGTGGAGTGAGCCGGACCAGCCGGGATCCGGCCTGCGGGCTCAGCGCCGGGCGGATCCGGGCGGTGGTGAAGTCGGAGATGGTGCTCAGGTGGTCGCAGCCGTCCCCGATCCGGCGCAGGGCCTGCCGAGCCCCGGGGACCCGGGCCCACCAGATCTCATGGCCGTGGGTGAGCCCCAGGAGGTGGCGGGCCCCGGCGGCGCGCAACGCCGGCGCCAGCAGCCCGAGGGGGGCGGCGGCCCCGAAGACGACCCGGCTCGCCCCGGTCTCGCGCAGCAGCGCCGCGGCCCGGCGGGCCACCGACGGGGTGGGCAGCAGCAGGGAGCCGCCGCCGCGGCCCGAGTGCCGCACCACCCGGTAGCCCCGGTCGACGTCGGTCCGGTCGGCCCCGGGCGGCCCCGAGGTGAGGACGACCACGTCGTGGTCCAGCAGCTCACACAGGTCCGCGACGAAGGACTCGATCCCCCCCACCCGGGGCGGGAAGTCGTTGGTGACGACGAGCGTGGTGCGCACCTCAGCCACGGGCGGCCCGTCGGGTGAGATCGCGGCGCCAGCCCGCGGTCAGCTCGGCCGGGGTCAGTCGCAGCGCGGAGGCCGTGGCCTGGGCCAGGGGTCGGCCGGCGTCGAGCTCGGCGTACAGCCTGCCGAGCCGGGCCGGGGAGGTGCGCGCCACGAAGCGGCACAGCGACCACGCCTCCGCGTACGCCAGGTCGAGCCCCGCACCCCCGACCCGGAAGTCGTCGTCGGTGGGGAGCGCGCGCGGCGCCCCGGCGGTCCGCACCCGGCTCAGCAGGAGCTCGTCCTGGGCCGGCTGCTGGTCGGGGTGGGCCGCCAGCGCGACGTCCTCGGCGAGACCCTCGACCGCCCACCGGGGCGCGGGGGAGGTGGCGGAGCGGGTGGCCACGTGGACCAGCTCGTGGGTCAGGACGAGCCCCAGGCCGCCAGCGGTCAGCCGGCTGGCCGCCTCGGGATTGACGATCACCCGGACCGCCGAGCCGGCCGGGCCCTCGGGCCGGGTGACGGCGGCGATCGAGGCGTAGCCATCCGTCGGGACCGCGCCCAGCACGGCGCCGAAGTCGGCGGGGCTGGCCGGGACCTCCAGCACGAGCTGCCCGGTCCGCCGGGTGACCACCCCCCGGGGCAGCCGCGTCCGCACCTGGGTCGCCGCCGACGCGGCCCGGCTCGCCCACTGGGCCGCGGTCTGTCCGGCTCCGACCACGACGGTGACGTCGGACCGGGTCAGGCTGGTGACCGGGCCCACCCACCACAGGGGCTGAGCCGCCGCGTCGCCCCGGTCGATGGTGCCCGCCAGCCGGACATCGCCGGTGCCGCCGCTGCCGCCGCCCTCGGCGCCCACGGCGCCCACGAAGGTGAGCCAGACGGTCTGCCGGGCCGGGGCCGTCTCACCCTGCAGCCGCCAGGAGAGCGTGGCGCGGGCCGCCCAGGCGTCGGGTCCGAGCCGTGCGCGGCGGTCCGGGGTGAGCTGGGCCTGCCGACCGTCGAACCGGACCGACAGGTCCGCCCAGGGCAGGCTCGCCAGGTTGTCGAAGAGCATCCGCGCCCGGTCGGCGAAGGCCGGGTCGCGGGGGCTGAGCAGGGTGTCGAAGGCGGCCCGGTCGCGGCCGCGACCGTGGTCGAGGAGGGCGCTGACCAGCCCCTGGGCGGCCCGCTGCTGCGCGGTCGTCAGCGGCGTGGTCGCCGAGCCGGACGTCGACGCCGGGCTGGACGGGGAGGTCGCGGGAGGGAGCGGGGCGGTCGGACGGGGCGAGCAGCCGACCGCCGCCATGGGCAGGGTCAGCGCCAGCAGGATCGGGGCGACGCCTCGACACCGGACACGGGGGCGCACGGGGCCGGGTGCTCCCCGCCGGGGGGTGGGGATCAGCCCGGTCGGCGGGCGCCGGCGAACGGCATGTAGGACATCTTGATGTACTCGACCGAACGGCCGGTCCGCGGCGCGTGCAGGATCATCCCGTTGCCGGCGTACAGACCGACGTGCGAGGGGTTGGCGCTGTCGTAGAAGAACACCAGGTCCCCGGGCTGCAGGTCGGACTGGGCGACCGCCCGGCCGTCGTGGCTCTGCGCCTGCGAGGTCCGGGAGATGCTGACCCCGGCGGACCGCCAGGCCGCGCCGGTCAGACCCGAGCAGTCGTACGCGTCCGGCCCGGTGGCCCCGAACCGGTACGGCTTGCCGAGCTGCGTCTTGGCCCAGGCGAGCGCCTGCGCGCCCTTGTTGCTGGACGGCGGGGTGTCGGCGGCGGGGGTGGTCGGGGTCGTGGTGGTCGTGGTCGTGGTGGATCTGGTCGAGGTGGTCTTCGCCTCAGCCGCGGCCTTGGCCTCGGCGGCGTCCCGGGCCTCCTGCGCGGCGATCAGCTGACGCTGCTTCTCGGTCAGCTTGGCGAGCATGGCCTTGGAGTCGGCCACCTTCGCCTCCGACGCAGCGCGCAGCTGTTTGAGCTGGGTCTCCTGCGCCTGCAGAGCGGTCAGGTCCGAGGCGGCCGACTGCTCGAGCGCGGACAGCCCCGCCTGCTGCTGCTGGAAGTCCTGCAGCACGGAGTTCTGGTTCTCGCTGATCTTCTCGACCGTGGAGATCTGGCTGAGGAAGCCCTCGGCGTCCTGGGTCACGACCAGCTGCGCGGCGGTGTCCAGGTTGCGGTTCTGGAACTGGGCCAGGGCGGCCTGCCCGACCTGGCGCTTGATCTTGTCCACCTTGGCCGACTGCTGCTGGGTGTCCAGCTGCTTCTGCTTCAGCTTCGCTCGGTTCTCGGCGATCTGCTCGGCCACGCCGGCGTACTGCTGGTCGATCGCGGCCGCGTCGATCTGCAGCTGCTCGATCTGGGCCTTGGCGTCGGCCACGGTCACCGGCGGCTCGGCGGCGGCGGGGAGCGTGGACGGGGCGACGAAGGCGGCGGTGGCGAGCGCGGTGGAGGCGATGCCGTACGCAATGGAGCGGATCGCCCGGACGCGCCAGACCTGACGCTGACCGCCACGCACCCTGGCGTCGACTCCCTCAGCGTTCACAGCCCTGTCCGTCCCTGCACTCACGCAGCCGGTCCTCTCGTTGTTGCTCACCTGCCCCACGGGCACTCCGCGGTCGGCTCGTCGCTCCCAGCTCGGCAACAGCCCCCCTGAGGGAGAGGACCACGGCGAGCCGTCGGGACGGCGAACGTGTTGCGGAACGATGACATGGTTGTCAGGGCCCGAAACGGTGAACCTCAGGTTAGGTCACGATTTGGTCACTGGCAAACCCGCCCGGAGAGCCCCATGCGCCCCAGCTCACTTCAGGATATGACGTCCGGGCGCTCCCCGCACGAGGTTCAGGCGTAGTCCTGCCACGAGAGGGTGCCCTGGACCGCGGCCCCCCGCCGCGCCCCGGGCACCAGACGCAGGGGCGGGACGAGGCCGGAGTCCGCCAGCGCCTCGAGCGCCGCCCGCTCGTCGCCGTCCAGGTCGACGCCACGCTGCGGCGCCCCCAGCAGCACGCTGATGACACAGTCCTCGCAGCTCGGCCCCTGGGCGACACAGCTGTTGCAGTCCACATGCAGCACGTTCATCTCGACTCCTCTTGACCTGCTCGCGACCGGCGTACCCGACCCACGTGCCTACCGTGACCGACGGGTCTGACAGTTTCGAGCCGTGGACACCCCGAGCACCCCGCCGCGCCGCACCGAGACCTACTCCCACGGCCACCACGCCTCGGTCCTGCGCTCGCACCGGTGGCGCACCGCCGAGAACTCCGCCGGCTACCTCCTCCCGTGGCTGCAACCCGGCCATCGGCTGCTCGACGTCGGAACCGGACCCGGCACCATCACCTGCGACCTGGCCGAGCTGCTGCCGGACGGTGGGGTGCTGGGGATCGACCGCGCCGAGACCGCGGTGCGGGCCACGGCCCGGCTGGCCGCCGACCGGGGGCTGGCCAACGTGGCGGTGGCGGTGGGTGACGTCTATGCCCTGGCCCAGCCCGACGCCGGTCTCGACGTGGTGCACGCCCACCAGGTGCTGCAGCACCTGGCCGACCCCGTCGCGGCGCTCCGGGAGATGGCCCGGGTCACCCGGCCCGGCGGGCTGGTCGCCGCCCGGGACGCCGACTACGGCGCGATGACGTGGTTTCCGGCCAGCACCGCCCTGACCCGCTGGCGGCAGCTCTACGACGAGGTCGCGCGGTCCAACGGCGGCGAGCCGGACGCCGGTCGACGCCTGCGGCACTGGGCCGAGCTGGCGGACCGGGGCGAGGTCACCCCGAGCGCCTCCACCTGGTGCTTCGCCACCCCCACCGACCTCGACTGGTGGACCAGCACCTGGGCCGAGCGCCTCACCGCCTCGGACTTCGCCACCGGCGCCATCGGCCTCGGTCTGAGCGACGAGGCCGAGCTGGCCGCCCTCGCTCGCGGCTGGCGGGAGTGGAATCAGGCACCGGGGGCGTGGTTCACCGTGGTGCACGGCGAGATCCTGCTGCACGTCTAGCCACCTCCGGCCCGGCCGGTCGGGCCGGTCGGCCCGGTCGAGCCGTGAGCCGGTCGAGCCGGTCGGCCCGGTCACTCAGAACTGTCGGAGGCGCTGGCTACGGTCCCGGCATGGCGGTTTCCCCGGGCGCGCAGGCCTCGTTCGACGACCTCGGCACCCCACTCAGCGAGGTCAGCTTCTGCGTCGTCGACCTGGAGACCACCGGCGGGGCCGAGACCGACGCGATCACCGAGGTGGGCGCGGTGAAGGTGCGCGGGGGCGAGGTGCTGGGCGAGTTCCAGACGCTGGTGAACCCCCGCACCCACATCCCCCCACTGATCGCGGTGCTCACCGGGATCACCAACCAGATGGTGGCGCAGGCCCCGCCGCTCAGCCAGGTCCTGCCCGCCTTCCTCTCCTTCGCCGAGGGCTGCGTGGTGGTCGCCCACAACGCCCCCTTCGACGTCGGCTTCCTCCGCCGGGCCTGCGAGAGGCTCGGCTACCCGACCCCGCGGTGGTCGGTGGTCGACACGGCGACCCTGGCCCGCACCATCCTGCTGCGGGACGAGGTGGCCAACTGCAAGCTCGGAACGCTGGCCCGACACTTCCGCAGCACGGTGACCCCCGACCACCGGGCGCTGACCGACGCCCGCGCCACCGTCCAGGTCCTCCACGGCCTGATGGAGCGGGTCGGCAACCTGGGCGTCCACACCGTGGAGGACCTGCAGGAGTTCAGCCGCCGCGTGTCACCGCAGCGGCGCGCGAAGCGGACCTGGGCGGCCGACCTCCCCGAGTCGCCCGGGGTCTACCTCTTCGTCGCCGAGCACGACGACCAGCGCCACATCCTCTACGTCGGGAAGTCCAAGAACATCCGGACCCGGGTGCGCACCTATTTCACCGCGGCCGAGAAGCGCACCCGGATGGAGGAGATGGTGCGGCTCGCGACCGGAGTGGAGGCCGTGCCGTGCACGACCTCGCTGCAGGCCGACGTGACCGAGCTGCGCCTGATCAGCACCCACTCGCCGCGGTACAACCGGCGGTCCAAGTTCCCGCACCGCGTCCAGTGGATCAAGATCACCGAGGAGGCGTTCCCCCGCCTCTCGGTGGTGCGGGAGGTCCGCGGCGACGGAGCCACCTACTTCGGCCCGTTCAGCCGACGCCAGTCGGCCGAGGACGTCCTGCTCGCGATCTACGACGGGTTCCCCATCCGGCAGTGCACCCCGCGCCTCAGCCTGGCCGCGACCGCCAGCGCGTGCGCCCTGGCCGGGATGGGCCGCTGCTGCGCACCCTGCGACGGCAGCATCTCGAGGGAGGACTACCGGGAGGTGGTGGAGCGGGTCCGCTCCGCACTGGCCGCCGACGCCCGCCCGGCGGTGGCCGGGGTGCAGCACCGCCTCAGCCGGCTGGTCGAGCAGCAGCGGTTCGAGGAGGCGGCCACCATCGGCCGGCGGCTCCAGACCCTGGCCCGGACGGGGCAGCGCTTCCACCGGGTCCGCAGCCTCGCGTCCTGTCCCGAGATCGTGGCCGCCCGCCGGGAGGGGCCCAACTGGGAGATCCATGTCGTCCGCTACGGCCGTCTGGCGGCCGCCGGGCTGTCGGGACCCCACGAGGTGCCGCAGGCGGTGGCACGAGCCGTACGCGACACCGCCGAGACCGTCAGCCCTCCCCTGCCGCCGCTGCCGGCGGCGACGATCGAGGAGACGGAGCGGGTCGCGGACTGGCTCGAGCAGCCCGGGGTCCGACTGATCGAGATCACCGGGGACTGGATGTGGCCCCTGCACGCCGTCCTGGACCACGGTGCCCTGGTGCACCACGCCCTCGGCCCGGCCGCCCCGGTGCCGCCTGCTGCGTTGCCGGCTGCTGCGGTGCCGGCCGCCCCGGTGAGGATCGCCCCGGGGCTGGCCCGGGCGGACCCGGGCGTGCGGCAGCGCCCCCTAGGATGACCGACATGGTCACTGCGATCGTTTTCGTCAAGGCCGACGTCGCCCGCATCCCGGAAGTCGCCGAGCAGATCGCGGGCCTGGCCGGGGTGAGCGAGGTCTACTCCGTGACCGGCGCCATCGACCTGATCGCGATGGTCCGGGTCGGGAGCCACGACCAGATCGCCGAGGTCGTCGCCGACCACCTGAACAAGGTCCCGGGGATCCTCAGCACGGAGACCCACATCGCCTTCCGCGCCTACTCCGCCCACGATCTCGACGCGGCGTTCTCCCTTGGGGGCTGACTCCGCCCGAGGGCCGGAAGCCCCTGCGCCAGCCCGCACGCCGGGCGGCTTCCCCGTACGGGCGGTGGCGGTCGGGCTGGCCGTGCTCCTGGCGCTGGCCCTCCTGCTCAGCTGGTGGCTGACCCGGCAGCCGACACTGCACCCCGTGCCGGTCCCCTCGGTGTCTCGGCTGTAGGCGCACCCGGGGTGGGTCAGAGGGTGACGACGAGCTTGACGGCCACGCCGGCCAGGCACAGCAGGGCCATCCCCAGCAGACCCACCACCTGGATGACGCTGCGGTTCCGACGGGGGGCGTACGCGAGGATGTAGCCCACGACACCGCCGGCCACGATCCCGCCGACCAGCATCAGCCAGCCGAGGTTGCTGAAGCCGATCAGCACGCTGTAGAGCACGATCAGCACCAGGAGGCCGATGTCGGGGCGGATGTCCTCCCCGGTCTTGCGCTTGCCGATGGCGTTGGCGGCCAGCAGGCCGATGATGGCTGCGGTGGCCCCGAGCGCAGCCGCCGAGTAGGGCGCGACCAGGAAGAAAAGTGTCGTCCCGCCCAGCCCCGCCGCGAGGTAGAGCGTGACGAACCGCCAGGGGCCGAGCTCGGACTCCACGGCCCGCCCGACCAGCCACAGGACGAGCAGGTTCATCAGCACCCCGAGGAGCTGGCCGGAGGTGAACGCCGCGGTCAGCAGCCGCCAGAGCTCACCGCTGTAGACCAGGTCGTTCGACATCGCCAGCAGGCTGGTCGCCAGGCCCCGTCGCGAGACCAGGTCGACCAGCCAGACCGCCACCAGGGCCCCCATCAGGACCTTGGTGGCGGGGCTACCGCCGCGGGTGACGGACGCGCCGAAGCGGGTCCGCGGAGCCCGAGCCGTCGAGCGTCCCCGCCCGACGCAGCGCGGGCACTGGAAGCCGACCGAGGCCGAGTTCATGCACTCCCCGCAGATCGGACGCCGGCACCGCTGGCAGGAGATCCCGGTCATCCGCTCAGGGTGCTGGTAGCACCCCACGAAGCCCGGCGGCGAGAACTCCGGCCCGGCCGGCGGCTGGCTCACGCCGAGGTGTCGCCGTTGTCGACCGATACCGAGTTGATGACGACCTGGTCGACTGGACGGTCGCCTCGACCGACCTTGACCTTGGCGATCTTGTCGACCACCGCGCGGCTGGCGTCGTCGGCCACCTCGCCGAAGATCGTGTGGCGACGGTTGAGGTGGGGCGTCGGGCCGACAGTGATGAAGAACTGCGAGCCGTTGGTGCCGGGACCCGCGTTGGCCATGGCCAGCAGGTAGGGCTTGCTGAAGGCCAGCTCGGGGTGGAACTCGTCGCTGAACTGGTAGCCGGGGCCGCCGGTGCCGGTGCCCAGAGGGTCGCCGCCCTGGATCATGAAGCCGTCGATGACGCGGTGGAAGATGACCCCGTCGTAGAAGTTGCCGGTCGTGGTGGCACCGGTCTTCGGGTCGGCGTACTCCTTGGTGCCCGTCGCCAGGCCCACGAAGTTGGCCACGGTCTTCGGGGCGTGGTCGGCGAAGAGGTTGATCACGATGTCGCCGTGGTTGGTGTGGAGGGTTGCCGTCTGCTGCGCCACGTTGATGGCACCTTTCTCTCGCTGGGTCCGCTCGGTGGACCCGGTGGACTGTTCGGTTTCGGCAACCATCCTCGCAGACCCGGCCAACCGCGGCCCCCGGGTACGCCGCCGGGCCGGGAGGTGGGGCCGCCCGTCTCCGGTCGGTGCGGACCCGGGCGATACGGTGGAGGACGCTCCGCTGCGGAGCGCCAAGACCCACACGGAGGAAACGTGAAGAAGAGCTCAGGCCGCGTCGACGCCGCCCGAAACGCCATCGTCCCGGCCGCCGAGGACCTGGCCCAGGCCGCCGTGGAGAAGGTACGGCCCCTCGCCGCCGCCGCGGCCGCCGGAATCGGTGCCGCCGCGGAGAAGGTCTCGCCGTACGCCCACTCCGCCGCCGAGCGCATCGTCCCCCTGGCCCAGTCGGCCCGGGAGCAGGCTGGTCCCCTCGCCCACAGCGCCGCCGAGAAGGCCGGACCGCTGGCCCACAGCGCCGCTGAGCACGTGGCGCCGTACGCCCAGCAGGCCCGCGACCTCGTCAGCCCCTACGCCCAGCAGGCCCGCGACCTGGTCAGCCCGTACGCCCACCAGGCCGCGGACAAGATCAGCCCGCTGGCCGCCGGGGCCGTGGCCTTCGGGTCGCACGCCGCTCACGACGCCGCCGACCGGTTCGG
>JAOPXW010000412.1 GCA_025964935.1 Friedmanniella sp.
CGGGCCGCAACCGGGGCCGGCTCGCTGGCCACCGGGGCCCAGCAGCTCGCGAGCGCACTCGGCCAGGCCCGTACGGGGTCGGCCGACCTGGCCGGCGGTCTGGCCACCCTCCAGGACGGGTCCGGACGGCTCAGCACCGGCGCCGCCCAGGTCGCCGACGGCACGCAGCGACTCAACGACACCGTCCAGCCGGCCCTGACGAAGGCCCAGCAGCAGCTGCCGGCCCTGCAGCGGGACGCCCGGGCGGCCTCGGCCCGGCTGGACACCATCGCCGCCCAGGCGGCCGGCGGCTCGTCCTCGATCAGTGGCGACCTGGACACCGCCTCGGCCCAGCTCACCCAGCTGGCCCGGAGCTACCCGGAGATCGCCGACGACCCCGCGTACGTCGCGCTGCGGTCCCGGGTCACCTCGGCCGCCGGCCGGGCCGACACCATCGACGCCCAGGTGGGGCAGGGAGCGGCGCGGGTCCGCGCCATCAACCGTCAGGTCCAGTCCACCGGGGACCTGGCCACCCAGCTCGGCACCGCCCGCCGCAATCTCGCCGACCTGAGCTCGGGCGCGCAGGCGGTGGCCTCCGGGGCGCGTCGGCTCGACGCCGGGGTCGGGACCGCACGGGCCGGGGCCGACCGACTGGCGACCGGGGTGAGCAGCGCCGCCACGGGGGCCGACGCGCTCGCCGCCGGCGCGGACCGGCTCAGCTCCGGGCTGGGGGACCTCCGGACCGGGGCCGGCGACCTGGCCACCGGGCTCGGCACGCTGCGCTCGGGGGCACAGACCCTGCAGAGCCGGCTCAGCAAGGGTGCGGCCCGGATTCCGGCGCTGAGCGCCGATGAGCAGGCGCAGGCCGTCCAGGTCCTGTCCTCCCCGGCCGACGTGAGGATGCAGGTCGACAACCCCGCCACCGTCTACGGGCGGGGCCTGGCCCCGATGTTCTTCTCCATCGCGCTCTGGGTCTTCGGCATCTCGGTCTTCCTCGTGGTCCGCCCGATCTCGGGCCGGGCCCTCGCCGGCCGTGCCTCGCCCGCCCGGCTGGCCCTGACCGGCTGGCTGCCCATCGGTGTCATCGCGGGGCTGGCGGGATGGCTGATGGTGTCGGTGGTCTGGGCCACCCTGGGCCTCGATCCGGTGCACCCGTTCGGGACCCTCGCCCTGGTGACCCTGGGGGCGCTCTGTTTCTCGGCCATCGCCCACCTGCTCCGGACCGCCCTGGGCACCCCCGGGTCAAGCCTGCTGCTGGTCTGGCTGATCCTGCAGCTGACCTCGGCCGGGGGCACCTACCCGGCGCCGATCCTGCCCGGGTTCTTCCGCACCATCTCGCCGTACCTGCCCATGACCTACCTGATCGATGCGTTCCGGGTCGTCATCTCCGGCGGAGAGCTCAGCCACCTGGGCCGGGACGTCGTCGTCCTGGTGCTCATCACCGCCGCCGCGCTGGGGCTCTGCGTGCTGACCGTCGCGCGGCGACAGCAGTTCCGGATGCGGGACCTGCACCCGCCCCTGGTGGCGCCCTGAGGGTCAGGACGGGTCCGACGCCGCCGAGGTCGGACGGCCGTCGCCCCGTGGTCCGGTGCGCCCGCGGGTGGAACGGGTGACCAGGTAGTGCGGGTCCTGGGTCGCGACGATGGTCGAGCCCACCACCCGGCGCAGCACGGGCAGATAGGGCAGGTGGGAGTTGAACACGACCCACAGCTCGCCGCCGGGCCGCAGCACCCGGGCCGCGTCGGCGAACATCGCCAGCGCCGCCCCGCTGTCCTTGGCGGTGCCGCGGTGGAACGGCGGGTTGCAGACGACGACGTCGACACTGGCCGGGCCCAGGTCGGCCAGGGAGTCCCACCAGCGGGTCCGGACCTGGTCGCCGACGCCGTTGGCCCGAGCCGTGGCCGTCGTGGACCAGACGGCGGCCCGGGAGTCGTCGGTCGCCCACACCGTCGCCTCCGGCAGCTGCCGGGCCGCCGCCGTGGCCAGCAACCCGGTCCCGCACCCCAGGTCGACCACGGTGGTGGCGCCGGCCGGCAGTCGGTCGAGCTGGCTCAGCAGCAGCCGGGTGCCCAGGTCCACCCCGGTGCCGGCGAACGCGGACCCGTGGGCCCACACGGTCAGCCCGAGGTCCTCGTGCCGCTCGGAGCGGGGATAGTCGGGGCCGCGCCCCGGCGCCGGTCGCACCGGCCGCTCGGCGACCAGCACCCGCGACTTCTGCACCCCCAGACTCGCCCGCACCGAGCCGAAGTGCCGGGCCAGGACGTCGTTCATGCCCCGGGTCATGTGCTTGACCCGGCCGCCGGCCAGCAGCCGTACGGTCGGAGACGCGGCGGCGGCCACGGTGGCGGCGATCTCGTCCAGCGCCGCCAGGCTCTTGGGCAGCCGGAGGACGACGAGCTCGGCGTCGGCGACCGCACCGGCCAAGGTGGTCGCGTGCTCGACCACCGCGCCGGCCGCGGTCGTCGCGTCGGTCGCCGCCCGGTCCTCGGCGGCCGAGTCGGCGTACGCCCGCAGGTCCTCCTCGTCCGGGGTCGCCCCGGAGCCCGTCGACCCGGCCCACGCCCGGGCGAGGGCGAGGGTCAGGAACCCCGTCGGGTCGTCCACCGTGGCTACGGGACCGGAGGGTCGGCCCCCCTCGACCGCCTCGGCCAGCAGGATCCGGTCGACGGCGTCCTCGGGTGCGTTCACCGTCTCATTCTGGCCCAGCCGGCTCGTCCCGCCGACCGTCGACCCGGCTTCGCCCCGACCGCTAGCCTCGGACAAGGTGCGCGACCGAGGACGGCGGGGAACAGATGGCAGACCAGGGGCGACGGAGTCGGCCGGTACGCAGGGCCGTGGTGCGGCGGACCGTCGGCCTGACGCCCGACATGGTGCGGGTCACCTTCACCGGCGACGACCTCCGCGGCCTGGCTGACCTGCCGTTCACCGACCGCTACGTCAAGATCCTGTTCGCGCCGGCCGGGGCCGGCTACAGCTGGCCCTTCGACCCGGATGAGGTCACCGCGACCCGGCCGCGGGAGGAGTGGCCGGTCACCCGGACCTACACCGTGCGCGCCTACGACCCGGTCGCCAACGAGCTGGACGTCGACTTCGTGGTGCACGGGGACGAGGGGCTGGCCGGGCCCTGGGCCGCCGCCGCCCGACCCGGCGACGAGATCGGCTTCCACGGCCCGGGCGGCGCCTGGGCGCCGGATCCCGACGCCGAGGTCCTGCTCCTCGTGGGGGACGAGGCGGCCCTGCCCGCGATCGCCGCCGCGCTGGAGGTGCTGCCGGGGACGACCCGGGCGGTCGCCTTCCTGGAGATCGCCGGACCGGGTCACGAGCAGGCGCTGCCCGCGGCCGACCGCTGCGAGGTGACCTGGGTGCACCGGGGCCGTCAGCCGTACGGAAGGGCGCTCGCCGCCGCCGTCCGGGCCGCCCCCTTCCCGGTGGGGAACGTCGAGGCCTTCGTGCACGGCAACGCCGAGATGGTCCGCGACCTCCGGCGCTACCTGTTCCTGGAACGGGGTCTGGCCCGGACCCGCGTCTCGATCTCGGGCTACTGGCGGACCGGGCAGACCGAGGACCGCTGGCAGTCGACCAAACGCGAGTTCAACGAGCAGATGGAGGCCGACGAGCGTGCGGCCGGCGGCTGAGCGGGGGAGTCGGCGGCGGAGGGATTCCGCGGCCTGCCGCCGCGACGTTCTCCCGTGGCCCTCGGTTGGCTACCATCCCAGGACACGACAATGCGGCGGGGGCGGCCTCGTCGGCATCGTCGTGCCGAGGCAGCCGAGCACAGGAGGGGGGTCCTGATGAGCGCAACCGTGGGCCTGTGGCGGGCGACCTACACACCCGGAGACTGGGTGGTGCTCGCCGGTCCGACCTCACTCGTGGTGCTGGAACCGACCGGGACCGAGTCGGCCGACCTGATCGCGAGCCTGTGGTCCGACGTGGTCGGGTCCTCGTCCATCAGCGAGATCATCGGCCATCTGGCCACGTCCTGGGGCATCGGCATGCCCTCGTTCGGGGTCTTCTTCTGGACCGAGGACGGGATGCGGTCCCTGGTCCGCGGTGAGGTCTGCGTGGTCGACCCCGCGACGGGCGACGAGATCGCCATCGGGCAGGGCATGCACACCTGGAGCGAGGTCGGTCTGGGCGACCGGCGTACGGTCCACGTCCGGCTGGGCGGCGGGGACGGCCCCACCGGTCTGGGACTCCCGCTGGTCGTCGGAGCGGTCCGGGCCTCGACGCTGACCCTCGATGCCTCCGCCGACGCCGTGCCCAGCTCGCCGCAGCAGGCCGTCGGTCCGAGTCCCGACACGTCCGGCTCGGTGCGGGCGCTGGGGGCCTACGGCGGCTTCCTCACGGTGCTGCCGAGCGACGCGACCCCGGGCGACCCCGACGGGCCATTCGTCGAGGACTCTCCGACCCTGCACCAGGAGCAGGGCGACGGGGCGGCACCGGACGGCGAGCCCGACGAGACCGCCGCGCACGAGAACGCCGACACCGAGCTGATGGCGCTGGCCGACCTCCGCGAGCTCGAGGTGGGCCGGGGCCCGGGGAGCCCCGGGGCTGAGGCTGACCCGCAGGACGAGACCGAGCTCGTCGCCCAGGACGAGGCCGAGACCGAGGAGCAGGTCGGGCGGGGCGAGACCGGGCTGGACGGGGAGGACGACGAGACCGCGCTCTACCCGCCGCCCCCCTCCGCCGACGACGCCGAGACCGAGGAGCTCGAGGCCCAGCGTCGCGACCAGCTCGAGAACGGCGCCACCGAGCTGATGACCTTCCCCCCGCTGGAGCCGGAGCCGGCCGGCCCCCGGCTGCTGGCGGTCCTCTGCCCGTACGGGCACCCGAACCCCGACGGTGAGGAGCTGTGCCGGGCCTGCGGGACCCCGGTCCCCCGCCAGCAGGCCCGCCTGGTCGCCCCGCCGGTCCTGGCGGTGCTCCGGGTCAGCGACGGGTCCCACCTGGAGCTGGTCGGACCGGTGCTGGTCGGCCGTGCCCCCTCCGCCGAGCGTGCCCCCTCCGCCCAGACCGGTACGGGGCCGGCCGCCCAGCTGCTCACCGTGCTCAGCCCCGGCCACGACATCAGCCGGACCCACCTGGAGGTGACGGCGGAGGGCTGGGACATCCACGTGACCGATCTGCACTCCACCAACGGCACGGTGCTGGTCGGGCCCGGCGGCGTACGGGAGGACCTCGAGCCCGGTCAGCCCCTGGTGGCCCGGCTGGGCAGCGTCGTCGAGCTCGGTGACGGGGTCTCCATCCTGATCGACTATCCGCAGTAGCGACGTGCTGACGCCGTGACAACAACAAGGAGCACGCCCATGGACACGCCCGCGCCGCGGAGCCCGAACCGGGTGACCGGCCTGCCGCCCGGGGTCGAGGTCGGGCCGTTGGGAGCCCGACTGGTCGCCCAGGTGGTGGACCTGGTCGTCCCGGCGGTCGCCCTGGCGCTGCTGATCGCCGTCGTGCCGGGTCTGGCCGGGGCCGGTGGGGTGCTGCTGGGCCTGTTCGCCAGCCTGCTGCTAACCGGCTGGCTGCTGGTGACCTGGCGGATGTTCGCGCTGCAGGCCGCCGGCCCCGGCATGCGGCTGATGCGGCTGCAGCTGGTGGGCTTCACCGACGGGCGCCCGATCGGCTGGGCGCGCTTCCTGGCCCGCCAGGCCTTCCTGCTCGCCCTCGCGCTCTCGGTGGTCGGGCTGGTGATCATGGTCGTGATGCTGGTCCGGCACCCGCGCCACCAGGGCTGGCCCGACCAGGCCGCGAACTCGGTGGTCATCGCCCAGCGGGCCCTCGCGCCGGCCCCACCCCGCAGCGCCTCGGCCCCCGGCCAGCGGGGCGAGGGGGAGCGGACGGAGGCCCCGTCCCCGACCGCCGCCCCGCAGGTCGGCGCTCAGTTCGTCGCCCCCCAGTCGCCTGCCGCTCACGCCGAGGCCGCCCAGGTCGACGCGCCGCAGTCCGGCGGCCCCCGGGTCGAGACGGCCCGCGTCGAGGCGGTGCACCAGCAGCCCCCCGAGCAGGCGGCGACCGGTGCGCCGCGGGCGGCCTGGTCCGCAGCGCTGGACGACGGGCGGGTGCTCGCCGTCGAGGGGCTGGTCCTGATCGGCCGGAACCCCCAGCCGCAGCCGGGCGAGGAGGACGCCCTCCTGGTCAAGATCGCCGACGAGACCCGGACGGTGTCGAAGTCGCACCTGGCCCTCGGGGTCGACGACGCCGGGCTCTTCGTCATCGACCGCGGCTCGACCAACGGGTCCGTCGTCACCACCCTGGACGGCACCTCGGTCCGCTGTGCACCCGGTCAGGTGGTCTCGGTCGAGGAGGGGGCGATCGTCTCCCTGGGCGACCACTGGCTCGAGATCCGCCGCAGCCTGAGCTGAGTCGTGACCCGGCGGGCCCGTCTGGACCGGAGGCGGGGCCGGCGCCGTCCGCACGGTAGGGTCGCCGCATGTTGCTCTCGGATCGCGACATCAGGGCGTCGGTCGATGCGGGACGTATCGGACTCGAGCCTTACTCGTCCGACATGGTTCAGCCCTCCAGCATCGATGTGCGCCTGGACCGCTACTTCCGCGTCTTCGAGAACCACCGCTACCCCCACATCGACCCCTCGGAGGAGCAGGCCGAGCTGACCCGCCCGGTCGAGCCGGAGCCCGGGGAGCCGTTCATCCTGCACCCCGGTGAGTTCGCGCTCGGTTCCATCTACGAGGTCGTGACCCTGCCCGACGACGTGGCTGCACGGGTGGAGGGCAAGTCGTCCCTGGGTCGGCTGGGTCTGCTCACCCACGCGACCGCCGGGTTCATCGACCCGGGCTTCTCCGGCCACGTCACCCTTGAGCTCTCCAACGTCGCCACGCTGCCCATCAAGCTCTGGCCGGGCATGAAGATCGGCCAGCTCTGCTTCTTCCAGCTCAGCTCGGCGGCCGAGTTCCCGTACGGCTCCTCGCAGTACGGCTCCCGCTACCAGGGTCAGCGGGGCCCGACGCCCAGCCGGTCGCACCTGAACTTCCACGTCACCGACATCCAGCCCGACCCCCACTGAGTTCTGGAGAAGATCCGGTGCGGTAGTCCGAGCCGAATCTTCGCCAGAACTTCAGATCAGCCCTCGCGCCGGACGGACTCGAGCAGCAGCTGGGCGACGTCCAGCACCTCGACGGACTCCGGGGCGCTGCCTTGGGCCTGCAGACTGGTCAGCCCGTCGTGCAGCATGACCCGGCAGAAGGGGCAGCCGGTCGCGATCGCCGCGCCCCCGCCGGTGCCGGAGTCGGCCGCAGCCAACGTGCTGAGCGCCTCCTCGGTCCGGTTCAGGTTGATCCGGGTCCCGATCTTCTCCTCCATCCACAGTCGCGCCCCGCCCGCGCCGCAACAGAAGGACCGCTGCTGGTTGCGGGGCATCTCGACCACGGTGGCGCCGGGGAGGGTGCCGAGCAGGTCCCGCGGCGGCTCGTAGATCTCGTTGTGCCGGCCCAGGTAGCAGGGGTCGTGGTAGGTGATGGTGCGGCCGGCGACCGAGCCGGTCGGGGGGGCGACCGGGGTCAGCCGCCCGTCCCGTACGAGGCGGTTGAGCACCTGCGTGTGGTGCACGACCTCGAGCTCCACCCCGAGCTGGGGGTACTCGTTCTTCAGGGTGTTGAGGCAGTGCGCGCAGGTGGTGACGACCTTGGTGGCCCGTGCCTCGGTGAAGGTCTCGACGTTCTCCAGCGCGAGCTGCTGGAAGACCATCTCGTTGCCCGCCCGTCGGGCCGGGTCGCCGGTGCAGGTCTCCCCGTTCCCCAGGACGGCGAACGAGACACCGGCGGTGTGCAGCAGCTCGGCGACCGCGCGGGTGGTCTTCTTGGCCCGGTCCTCGTACGCCCCGGCGCAGCCCACCCAGAACAGGTAGTCCACCTCGGACAGGTCGTCCACGTCGGTCCCGACCACCGGCACCGGGAACGGCAGGTCCCTGGCCCAGTCCAGCCGACCCTTGGGGCTCTGGTTCCAGGGGTTCCCCCTGCTCTCCAGGCCCTTGAACAGCCCGGTCAGCTCACTGGGGAACTCCGACTCCATCATGACCTGGAATCGCCGCAGGTCGAGGATGTGGTCGACGTGCTCGATGTCGACCGGGCACTGCTGCACGCAGGCACCGCAGGAGGTGCACGACCACAGCACGTCCGGGT
>JAOPXW010000008.1 GCA_025964935.1 Friedmanniella sp.
CCACGGAGCCCCACCACCGGAGTCCCCCCGCTGGCCCGGACCGCGTCGGCGAGGCCGGCCCCCGCGACCACCGACAGCACCGTCCGGCCGGGCGGCTCGACCTCGCTGGGGAGGGCGGTGATCCGCAGCCGGCTGAGCGAGCCCAGCGGCAGCGCCGCCTCGACGGCGGCCCCGGCGTCGAGCAGGTGGACGTGCACCTGGGCCACGGTGTGGTCGCCCACGACGACGACGCTGCGACCGAGCTCGGACAGCTCCTCCCGCAGCTCGTCGAGGGCGGCCGCGGCCGCGCCCCGGAGGGCGAACATGACCTCGTACTCGACCACGGCCTCGACCGCGTCGGCGCCGTGCCGGGTCCGGGGCGGCAACGGCTCACCGGTCGAGGGCAGCACCTGGGCCGGCGCGCCCCCCAGCACCTCGACCAGGGCGTCGAGGAGCAGCACGTACGCCTGACCCCCTGAGTCCACCACCCCGGCCGCGGCGAGCACGGCGAGCTGGTCGGGGGTCCGGGCCAGGGCCTCCCGCGCCCCCTGCTGGGCCGCCTCGGCCACCGCCCGGGCGTACGGCTGGGTCACCGCCGCCTCGACCGCGGAGCGGGCGGCCGCGTCGGCCACCGTCAGCATGGTGCCGTCCACCGGGCGGGCCACCGAGCGTCGCGCCGCGGCCGCCGTGGTCTCCAGCAGGTCGGCCACCAGCCCGCCCGGGCTGAGGGCGTGCAGCCGCAGCGGGTCCTCGGCGAGCCGGTGGCAGACCCCGGTCACCATGGCGGCCAGGATCGCGCCGGAGTTGCCGTGGGCCGACAGCACGGCCGCCTGGACGACCGCGTCCAGACTGGCCCGGGTCACGTCGGGGACCGCGGCGGCGATCCCGCCGAGGGTCAGCTTGAGGTTGGAGCCGGTGTCGGCGTCGGAGACCGGGAAGACGTTCATCACGTTCAGCGCCGCCGCGGAGGCGCTCACCAGCTCGCTGGACCGGCGCAGCCAGGCGTCGCCCACCTCCCACAGGGTGAGCGCCGGATGTCCGGTCGTGGCTGACACAGGCTCACCCTATCCACGGCGACGCCGCCGGCCCGGTGCCGCGGCGCGCGTCGGGCCGGAGCGCGGGTCGGGCGTGCGGCCTCCGCCGTCGGGCCGGATTGGCTTGCAGCCGTCGCGGTCGGGTACTCTTTTCCGGTTGCCCGTCCGGGCGATCCATCAGACGCTGCCCGTGTGGGCAGCCCCGGTTGTCAGAAGTATTTGGGAGTGAACTCCAGTGGCTGCGGTATGCGACGTGTGCGGCAAGGGACCTGGCTTCGGCCACAACGTTCCCTGGTCCAAGAAGAAGACCAACCGACGCTGGAACCCCAACATCCAGCGCGTACGGGCACTCGTGTCGGGCAGCAGCCGTAAGCGGCTGAACGCCTGCACCTCGTGCATCAAGGCGGGCAAGGTCTCTCGCTGACCTGAGCCCGGCTCGCAACTGGACCTGTCCCCACCGGGGGCAGGTCTTTTTGCTGCCCGACTCGGCGCGGGGAGATGCTTCGGAGTCGCCCCGGCACCCCGGTTTCGCTGCTACGTTTCTGCCCTCGGGTGGCTCGACGCGCAGCAGCGGAGGTTGCCCTGAGTACGACGTCTGACCGGTCCCCCGGCCCCGCCCACCAACCGTGGCCCACCGCGGACGGCCGACCCGACGCCGGCCGGGCGCCCCGGCGGGTCTTCCTGCCGACCAGTGTCCTGGCCGGCCCGGCGGGAGTCGCCGAGGCGGCGTCCGTGTGGTCCAACCGGGTGGCCAGCCTGCCGCTGCCCGAGCTGGCCCTGGCCCTGCTGGAGGTGGCCGGCCCGAGCGCCCCCCCGGAGGACCTCAGTCTCCGACGGGCGCTGTACCTGCTCTACGCGGACCGGTTCGCCGACGCCCTGGGCGCCCTCGAGCCGCAGCCATTCGACCCGGCGGCTGAGATGACGGTCGAGAACCTGATCCGGGCGACCGCCCTCGCCGCCACGCCCGGACCGTTCGCGGAGCCCGCCCTCAGCTGGCTCCTCGACGCCTCCTCCGCCCTCGTGCACGACCCCGCCGCCGCTCTCCTGGCCGACTCGCTGGCCCGGGTCGGTCGGGCCCGGGGCGACCACGAGCTGGCCGACGAGGCGTACGCGCAGCTGGCCCGGCTGGGCGTCCGGGACCGCGAGGTGGGCCCCCACCTCGCCGCCCTGATCCTGCTCAACCGGTCGCAGACCGAGCTGCCGGAGGCCCAGCGGCACCTGACCGACGCCCTGGACCTGCTCGCCCAGGTGAGTGAGAGCGTGGCCACCGACCCTGGTCCGGTGCTGGAGACCGCCGCCGAACTGCGCCGGCGGGGGGACCTGGGCGGGGCGGCGGTGCTGCTGCGCTGGGTGAACCGGCTCAACCCCAAGGTGGCGGCGATCCGCCAGGCGCAGATCGGGCTGCCCCCCTCCCGGCCGGGCCCGGCACGGATCGGAAGTCTGACGGGCGTCTGGACCGTCGTCGCTCTGGTCGCGACCTGGGGTCTTCTCACCTCACACAGCTGGTTCACCGGTCTGGCCGTGATCGGCCTCGGTCTCTGGTACCGCTACGTCAAGATGCCCGGGCTCTCGCTCGTCGACAGCCGCCTGTGGCGCGGCGCCTCGTGGCTCTCCCTGAAGCCGGTCACCCGGCGGGACCTGATCGCTATCGGCGCCACCACGATGGTCAGCATCCCGGTGGGGGTCACCGCCGCTCTGACGGTCCTGGAGTCCCTCGGCCGGTCCGGGCCGCCGCCGCTCGGCCAGCAGGTCCTGGTCTGGGCCCTGTCCCTGGGGGTGCTGCCGACCGTGGTCGGCCTGCTCGCCCGGCGTCGGAGGCGTCGGGAGGCGCTCCGCGATGAGCAGGTCCGGCTCCGCGCCGAGCGCCACGCCATGGTCACCAGCAGTGGCCGGTGCCGCTGCTGGACCTGCGACACGGTCAGCGGGTCCGCCGTGGCGGTCTACCTGGACTGCCACCTCAGCCCCGTCGGCCTGCCGGCCGCCCTGGAGCCGGTGGCCGCCGACTTCCCCGGTGCCCGGCTGCGGACGGCGACCTGCGAGCAGACCGGGGCGGCCTGGCTGGCGGTGCAGCTCAGCGAGGAGGGGGCGGTGTGCCTGTTCCGGTCGGCCCTGGCCGACCGCCCGGCACCGGGCCCGGTGAACCCGGCGGCGAGCGGCACCGGCTTCTACCTGGAGCCCGTCCGCCCCGCCGAGCCGGGTTCGGGCCACGACCGGCCCGGGCCGGAG
>JAOPXW010000010.1 GCA_025964935.1 Friedmanniella sp.
GGCCGCGTGACCGGGGTGGCGACGGCCCTGCACCTCGGGCGGCGGGTGACCTCGTACGAGGTCGTCATCTCGCACGAGTCCGGCGTCCGCGTGGCCACCGCCCGCGTCACCTGCCACGTGCTGCGCCCAGGGCACGAGGAGAGCCAGCACGACCCCGACGGCGCCTAGCCTGCCGCCGTGCCCCAGGTCGTCGCCCAGGTGTGGGTCCCGGTACGGCCGGAGGCCGCCTTCGCGGTCAGCCAGACCACCGGGGCGGCCCGGCTGGCGTGGGACCCCTTCATCCGTGAGCAGCACCTGATCGACGCGGACAGGCCCGGCAAGGACGTCCGCACCTTCACCCGGTCGCGGGTCGGACCGGTCGGCGGCTTCGCCATGGTGAGCCGCTACGTCTCCTACCGGCCCCCCACCTCGGTCGGGATGACGATGGAGCGCGGGCCGTGGTTCTTCGCCCGGTTCGGCGGCGGCTGGCGCTTCGACCCGGAGACGCGCGACGGCGTCGCGGGGACCACCGCGACCTGGAAGTACACGTACAGCATCCGGCCCCGCCTGCTGCGCCCGCTGGCCGAGCCGATCGGGCAGCGGCTGCTCGGGCGCGAGATCCGGGCTCGCATCGAGGCGTTCCGGCGGGCCTGCACGGGGTCGACGACCGCGTAGGCACCGGGTCCAACGGCCCTGGACAGTTCGGGCGCTGCGCGCAAGGATGTTGCGTCACTGCCCGTACCTCACGCAGGAAATATTGTCTGACGTCCCATAACAATCACCCACGTCGGTTCCAAGGTCATAACGACCGGTAACGGCGTGGTCATTTTCGGTAACACGTCGGATATAACCCTGCGTAAGGCTGCGGCAGCGCACCACGTCTCCCACCGACCTCGTCGGGAGGACGACGCGTCCGGTTTCCCCCTGGTCGGCCCTCCTTACGGGCCGGCTCCACCACCGGACGGGTGGCCGTACGACGAGCACGACCCGGTTGGCGCACGGTGCGCCGGCCGACATGTACGAGGAGGAAATCTCTTGCCAGGACGTTCACTGACGCGCATCGTCGCGCTGGGCGCGATCGCCGCGCTCTCCCTGACGGCGTGCGCCAACGGTTCAGACAGCGGCACCGGCACCACCGGAGGGGACGCCCCCACCGATCTGGTCATCTCGACCGACCTGCCGCTCCAGGGCGCCAGCGCGTCGACCTCGGAGTCGACCAACAACCTGATCCAGCTCTACCTGGACCAGGTCGGCGGCAAGACGGGCAAGTACAACGTCAAGCTGAAGACGTACGACGACTCGACCGCCGCCAAGGGCGCGTGGGACGACGCGGCCTGCGCCAAGAACGCGACCGACCACGTGGCCAACGCCAGCGAGGTCGCCGTGATGGGCACGTTCAACTCGGGCTGCGCCAAGATCGAGGTGCCGACCCTGAACCGCGACACCACCGGCCCGCTGCTGATGGTCTCGCACGCGAACACCAACCCCGGTCTGACCAAGACCTGGGAGACCGGCGAGCCGGAGAAGTACTACCCGGCCGGCAAGCGCAACTACGCCCGCGTGGTCACCACCGACGACTACCAGGGCAACGCGGCCGCGGCCTTCGCCAGCGCCGACCTCAAGGTCAAGAAGTGCTTCGTCCTCAACGACAACCAGACCTACGGCCTGGGTGTGGCCCGGGCCTTCGCCGACGCGGCGAAGAAGACCGGCATCGAGATCGTCGGCGAGCAGGCGTGGGACGTCAAGCAGCCGAACTACACGGCGCTGTTCCAGGCGGTCAAGGCCTCCGGCGCGGACTGCGTCTACCTCGGCGGGATCTACGACAACAACGGCGGCCAGCTGATCAAGGACAAGGCCGCCGTCCTCGGTGACAACAGCCAGGTCAAGCTCCTCGGCCCCGACGGCTTCACCGGTTACAACGACCTGCTGAAGCTGCCCCAGGCCGACGGTCTCTACCTGACCTTCGCCGGGCTCACCACCGACCAGCTGATCGCCGCCGGCGGCCCGCCGGCCAAGCTGATCGAGGCGTACAAGACCAAGTACGGCGCCGCCCCGACCGGTAACTACCCGCTGTACGGCGTGGCCGCGATGCAGGTCATCCTGGCCGCGATCGCCAAGTCCGACGGCACCCGGGCCGGCGTCACCAACGCCGTCCTGAGCGGCGAGGGCATCACGATCCCCAAGGCCGAGTCGGTCACCGGCAAGGAGATCAAGATCGACCCGGCTTCGGGTGACACCACGGCGAAGGACATCACCGTGGAGCTCGTCAAGGGCGGCAAGGAGACCTTCTTCAAGTCGCAGTCGGTGCAGTGACCTCTGCCGCCGGGCCCGGAGTGATCCGGGCCCGGCGGTGTGGTCTCACCGGCTTCTCTCCCCCGCACCCTTATTCCGGCGGCCCGGCCGCGCTGGCCCAGAAAGGTTGACGAACACATGGCAACACTCGTTGTCGGAGGCACCAAGAGAAAGGCCAAGGTCCGGCTCGGACCGGTCGTGGAGCGGGCCCTCGGGTTCGTCGTCCTGGGTCTGGTGGCCATCTGGCTGATCGCAAACATCGTCTCCGACCCCAACCGGTTCCTGGGCTCCGCCCTCGTCGGCCTGCAGAACGGCCTGCTGTACGCGCTCGTGGCGCTGGGCTACACGATGGTCTACGGCATCATCGAACTGATCAACTTCGCCCACGGCGACCTCTTCATGCTCTCCACCATCGTCGCCGCCGGCCTGATGGTCAGCGTGATGGGCGTCGGCCAGCTCGGCGTCGGCACCATCCTCCCGCTGATCGTCGCCCTTATCGTGTGCATGGCCTTCGGTGGCTTCATCAACGTCTCGGCCGAGTTCCTGGCCTACCGACGGCTGCGCTCGGCCCCCAAGCTCGCCCCGCTGATGACCGCGGTCGGCCTCAGCTTCATCTTCCGCGGCATCGCCCAGCAGGACTACGTGAACGGCTCGGCCCAGAAGAACTGGGCCGTCGTCTGGGGCGGTCCGGTCGTCGAGGGGGTCTTCGTCTACAAGCTCCTGATGGTGATCGTGGTCACCGTCCCGCTGCTGCTGGCCATGACCTACATCGTGTCCAAGACCAAGGTCGGCAAGGCGATGCGCGCGGTCGCCCAGGACCAGGACGGCGCCCGCCTGATGGGCATCAACGTCAACGGCACCATCTCCTTCGTGTTCGCGCTCGGTGGCGCGCTCGCCGGCGCGGCCGGGGTCCTCTACTTCCTGGTCCAGACCCAGACCTACTACGACACCGGCACCCAGCTCGGCCTGATCGCCTTCACCGCCGCCGTCCTCGGCGGCATCGGCAACCTCACCGGTGCGGTGGTCGGTGGCCTGGCGATCGGCATCATCCAGAGCATCAACGAGGGTGGCGCGTACGGGCTCGGCTCCAACTGGTCCCAGTCGGTGGTCTTCCTCATCCTGATCGTGCTGATGGTGTTCAAGCCCGAGGGCATCTTCGGTCGCCCGACGACGGAGAAGGTGTAGTCATGGCCACCTCAACGGCACCCCGCACCTCGGCCCCGTCCCCGTCCCGGCGGTCGCTGTCCCACTACCGCTGGCCGATCGGCTACGTCGTGGTCATCGTGGGCCTGTTCCTGCTCTACCACTTCATCCTGCCCAACCTGGTCACCCAGGTCTCGGGTCCGGTCACCGCCTGGCTGCCCGTGGCCACCCTCAACGAGTGCCTGATGTGGGCGATCATGGCCCTGGGTCTGAACGTGGTGGTCGGCTACGCCGGGCTCCTCGACCTGGGGTACGTCGCCTTCTGGGCCCTGGGCGGCTACACGGCCGGCTGGCTGATGGCGGCCCCGTTCAACTGGACGTGGGACTTCCACCTGTTCGGCGCGGTCGCCAAGACCTACCCGGGCACCCACATCACCTTCTGGCTGGTCATCCTGATCGCCGGCGTGCTCTGCGCCATCCTCGGTCTGATCATCGGCGCCCCCACCCTGCGGCTCCGCGGTGACTACCTCGCCCTGGTGACCCTCGGCTTCGGTGAGGTCATCACCCAGTTCTTCCGCAACTCCAACGACATCGCCGGGCGCAACCTGGCCGGTGGTGACGGCGGCATCTCGATCATCGACCCGATCGGCACAGGTCCCTTCGGCGCGACCGGGCTGGTCCCCCCGGGGCTCAGCAACGGGGCCCAGGACAACGTCTACAAGATCCTCGTCCTCGGCCTGCTCGTGGGGGCCTGTCTCTTCATCTCCCTCCGGATCCGGGAGGGCCGCCTCGGGCGGGCCTGGCTGGCCATCCGCGAGGACGAGCTGGCCGCCAGCATGATGGGCGTCCCGCTGGTCCGGACGAAGCTGCTCGCGTACGCCGTGGGGGCCTTCTTCGGCGGGATCGGTGGGGTGGCCAACGCGGCCGGCATCACCGGCGCCGTCTCCCCGTCGGGATTCGACTTCGGCAAGTCCGTCCTGGTGCTGCTGATGGTGGTGCTCGGCGGGATGGGCAACGTCTGGGGCGTCACCGTCGGGGCGTTCCTGCTCGCCTGGCTCAACAGCAACGGCCTCAAGCAGATCGGGGTCCAGCTCGACTCCTGGTTCGGCACGACTCTGACCGCGACCCTGCCGCGCTACAACTACATCATCCTGGGCCTGCTGCTGGTGCTGATGATGCTGTACCGGCGCGAAGGGCTGATACCCGAGAAGCGCACCAAGGCCCTGATGAACACCCCCAGCCGGACCGAGATGGAGTCCATGGGGGCCGAGAGCCTGGAGGCCGCGGCCGAGACGGCGGCCGTCGAGAAGGCCGACGCCAAGACCGACGCGGGGATCGCCGCGTCGGCCGCCGCGGTCAGCCCCGTGCTGGACGAGTCCACCCCGAAGAGAGAGGACCGGTCGTGAGCGAGTCCCTGGCTGACGCCACCCAGATCGGCGGGACGCCGAACAGCTCCGACGGTCCGCCGCCGGTGACCCCCGTCGCCCCGGGCGGCAACGCCGACCCGGTGACCAGCAACGTGCTCTACGCCGACCACATCACCATCCGCTTCGGCGGTCTGGTGGCGGTCAACGACGTGTCGTTCGCCATCCCGCCGAAGTCGGTGATCAGCCTGATCGGCCCGAACGGGGCCGGCAAGACCACCTTCTTCAACGTCCTCACCGGCCTGTACGAGGCCAGCGAGGGCACGGTCTACCTGAACGGGAAGGACGTCACCCCGATCAAGCCGCACAAGCGGGCGGCGATGGGGATGGCCCGGACGTTCCAGAACATCCGGCTCTTCGGTCTGATGACGGCCGAGGAGAACGTGATGGTCGCGATGCACCCGCACCTGAAGTCGGGGGTGCTCTCGACCATCTTTCGGACCCCGGGCCAGCGACGGGAGGAGCGCGAGGCCCGCGACACCGCCCGGGAGCTGCTCGAGTATGTCGGCATCGGCAAGGCCGAGGGCGAGCTCGCCCGCAACCTCTCCTACGGCGACCAGCGCCGGCTCGAGATCGCGCGGGCGATGGCCCTGCGGCCCAAGATCCTGCTCCTGGACGAGCCGACCGCCGGCATGAACCCGCAGGAGTCGCAGCAGTTCAACGACTTCGTCTACCGCGTCCGGGACGAGAGGGACATGTCGGTCCTGCTGATCGAGCACGACATGAGTGTGATCATGAAGATCAGCGAGCGGATCACCGTGCTCGACCGCGGCAACCTGATCGCCGAGGGGACCCCCGACGACATCCGCAACAATCAGACCGTGATCGAGGCCTACCTGGGCAAGACCGGTACGCGCGAGGGCAAGAGGAACAAGTCATGAGCACCGACGTCGAGTCAGACGCCAACGCCAAGGTCCGCGGTGAGGGCAAGGAGAAGATCCTCGAGCTCAGCAACCTGAACGTCAGCTACGGCAACATCGCCGCGGTGAAGGGGCTCTCCATGAGCGTCTACGCCGGCGAGATCGTCACCCTGATCGGGTCCAACGGGGCGGGCAAGTCGACCACCCTGCGGACGATCTCCGGGCTGCTGCGTCCCAAGTCCGGGGAGGTGGTGTTCAAGGGCCAGAAGATCAACGGGGTCCCCGGGCACGACGTGGTCAAGCTGGGCATCTGCCAGTCGCCGGAGGGTCGCAAGATCTTCCAGCGGATGACCGTCTCGGAGAACCTCGACCTGGGGGCGTACACCCGCAAGGACACCGCCGCCATCGCCGAGGACCGCGACCGGGTGCTGGACCTCTTCCCCCGGCTCCGGGAGCGGATCGACCAGAAGGCCGGCACCATGTCCGGCGGCGAGCAGCAGATGCTGGCGGTGGCCCGGGCCCTGCTGGGCAACCCGTCCCTGCTGCTGCTGGACGAGCCCTCGATGGGGCTGGCCCCGGTCCTGGTCGACGTCATCTTCGAGACGATCGAGCGGATCCGGGAGCAGGGCGTGACGGTCCTGCTGGTCGAGCAGAACGCCCTGGCCGCGCTGGAGATCGCCGACTACGCCTACGTGCTGGAGTCGGGCAGCCTGAACCTGCAGGGCAACGCGGCGGACCTGCTCAACGACGACTCGGTGGCCTCGGCCTACCTGGGTGGTCACTGACCCAGGTCCGAGCACACGGAAGGGCCCCTGCTCACCGAGCAGAGGCCCTTTCGTCGTGCTGGGGGGACCGCGGTGCGGTCACCCCGACGGGGCTACTTCTTCTTGTTGGCCGAGCCGTGCTCGATGACGCCCTCGGCGACCTCGCGCATGGACTTGCGCAGGTCCATGGCCGTCTTCTGGATCCAGCGGAACGCCTCGGGCTCGGTCAGGCCCAGACCGCTCTGCAGCAGCCCCTTGGCCCGGTCGACGGCCTTGCGGGACTCCAGCCGCTCGGTCAGGTCGGTCACCTCGGCCTCGACCGCCTGGATCTCAGCGAAGCGGGCCCGGGCGATCTCGATGGCCGGGATCAGGTCGGCCTTGCCGAACGGCTTGACCACGTACGCCATCGCGCCGGCGATCCGGGCCCGGTCGACGAGCTCGCGCTGGCTGAAGGCCGTCAGCATGACCACGGGAGCGAGCCGCTTGGAGGCGATCTGCTCGGCCGCGCTGATCCCGTCGAGCTTGGGCATCTTCACGTCCATCACGACGAGATCTGGCCGCAGCTCGTTGGTCAGGGCGACGGCGGACTCGCCGTCACCGGCCTGTCCGACGACGTCGTAGCCCTCCTCGGTCAACATCTCCACGATGTCGAGCCGGATCAGGACCTCGTCCTCGGCCACGACCACGCGCGTCGCTGCGCCCCCACGGGCTGGCGTGTCATCACTGCTCACGCGGGACACTCTATCCACGGCGTGTTACGCCGTTCGTTACCTACGCCCCGCGGCCTCGCACGCAGCCCGGCGGC
>JAOPXW010000064.1 GCA_025964935.1 Friedmanniella sp.
CCCGCCGGCTCCTCGCCCTCCGCCGGGTCCGCGGCGGGGTCGGCCTCCGGCGGCAGCACCCCCGCGGCCGGCGGCGACACGTGCGAGTACGTCGCCACCGGACAGGCATCCAAGCCGGTCAACCCGCCCAGCGCCACCGGCATCCCCACCAGCGGGACCGTGAAGTACGTCCTCAAGATGACCAACGGCGACGTCGTCCTGACCCTGGACCGCAGCAAGGCGCCGTGCACGGTGCACTCATTCGAGTCGCTGGCCGACCAGGGCTTCTTCAACGACACCAAGTGCCACCGGCTGGCCGACTCCGGCATCCTCATCCTGCAGTGCGGGGACCCGACCGGGACCGGCTCCGGCGGTCCGGGCTACCAGTTCGCCGACGAGACCGACGGCACCGAGAAGTACACCGCCGGGGTGGTCGCGATGGCCAACGCCGGGCCGAACACCAACGGCTCCCAGTTCTTCCTGGTCTGGGGCGACTCCTCGTCGCTGGGCTCCAACTACACGATCTTCGGCCGGATGGACAAGAACGGGCGTGACGTCGTCGCCTCGATGGCCGCGGAAGGCCAGGACGGCAGCTACGGGGACGGGACGGGCCGGCCCAACAACCCGTCCGCCATCACCAGCGTCACCCGGGGCTGAGCCGGACCCCGGCTCAGCGGTAGCGGCTGTAGGAGGGCCGGGCCTTGGCCCGGGGGTCCTGCGGGGAGGCCCGCCGCGGCTTGAGGCTGATCAGCATCATGGCCAGGACGAGCAGGCCGAGCGCGAAGAACCCGCCCACGATGTAGGCGGCGAAGCCCGACCCCTGCTCGGGGTAGACCGGGACGGGTGAGCCCGGCGCACCGGGGGCCAGGGTCGCGTCCAGCGGGACCAGCAGCCAGAGGGTGACCAGGAGCGCCGTCATCAGAGCTCCGGACGGGCGTCGGTGGGTGCCATGGTGGACTCCTGGGGCTGGGTCGGGGTCCTCGTGGCCGGGGCCAGGAGGTGCGGACGTGTCGTGTGCAGTTCGGGGAGCATCGGACCTACAGATGCAGGAAGCGGCGGAGGGCCGCCTCGAAGACCTCGGGCTGGTCCGCGTGCACCCAGTGGCCGGCGTTCTTGACCGTGACCAGCCGGACCCGCGGGAAGAGCGTGCGCATCACCGGGGCGTACTCCGGACGGATGTAGGGGGAGTGCTCCCCAGCCAGCCACAGCACCGGCCCGGGGTAGGGCAGGGCGTCCAGGTCCGGCCAGTCGCCCACCGCGGCCAGCTCGGCCCCGAGCAGGTCCAGGTTCATCTGCCAGCGCCACCGGGAGCCGCCGGCGGGGTCGGACTCCCGGCGGAGGTTCTGGAGCAGGAAGCCCCGGATCGTCGGGTCCGGGGCGTACGGGGTCAGCACGGCCTCGGCGGCGGCCCGGCTCGTCAGGGTGGCCAGGTCGATGGACCGCATCCCCTCGACGTAGGGCCCGAACTGGCCGACCTGCGCGCCGGCCACCGGTGACACGTCGACCACGCACAGCCGCTCGACGAGCTCCGGGTGGCCCAGGGCGAGGGCCATCGCCACCTTGCCGCCCATGGAGTGCCCGACCACCGCGTACGGCTCACCCCCGCCGTCTCGGGTCAGCACCTCGGCCACCTGGGCGGCCATCCCGACGTAGGAGAAGGTGGGACTCCACGAGGACCGCCCGTGGTCGGGCAGGTCGAGCAGGGTGACCCGGGCGGTGGGGCTCAGGGCCCGGGCCATCGAGGTCCAGTTCTTGCCCTGGCCGAACAGCCCGTGCAGGAACACGACCCGGGGTCCCTGGTCCCCGACCTGGGTCCGGTGCAGGGCGGGGGCGTCGGTCGACCCGCTCACCGGCGCCGCTGCCAGCAGCTCGTGTGCCAGTGCCGACGCTCCTCCAGGCCGCTGGTGACCAGCAGCGACGGCTCGGCGGGCCAGGCCACCACGTGTGGGGTGCCCGGGGCGATGGGCTGGTGGCACTCCGGGCAGCGGTAGCTCTTGAGCGCCGCCGCCCCGCTGATGCTGCGGACGACCCACCGGCCGTCCATCTTGGTCGCCGCCGTGGCGTGGCCGGAGCTCAGCGGACGGGCGGGACGGGTGTGCTTGCTGGGACGACGGGCCATCAGAGGGCCACCGGTTCGGGGTCGCAGACGGGCACAGAGGAAGTCTGTCATGCCCGGGACCGGTAGTTTGGCCCCGTGCGTCTGGTCATTGCTCGTTGTCAGGTCGACTACGCGGGGCGCCTGACGGCGCACCTGCCGATGGCGAAGCGGCTGATCCTGGTCAAGTCGGACGGCTCGGTCTCCATCCACGCCGACGACCGGGCGTACAAGCCCCTGAACTGGATGAGCCCGCCCTGCACGCTGGTCGAGCTGCCGGCCCCGGCGCCGCAGGACGACGCCGTACCGGGCTCGGAGCAGCTCAGCGCCCTCTGGGAGGTGCGCGGGCGGGACGGCGACACGCTGCAGATCTCCCTGGGCGAGGTCTTCCACGACTCCTCCCACGAGCTCGGGGTCGACCCGGGGCTGCAGAAGGACGGAGTCGAGGCCCATCTGCAGGCCCTGCTGGCCGAGCATCCCGAGACCTTCGGGTCCGGCTGGACCCTGGTCCGGCGGGAGCACCTGACCCCGATCGGACCGGTCGACCTGCTCTGTCGGGACGCCGCCGGGGCCTACGTCGCCGTCGAGGTCAAGCGACGGGGGGATATCGACGGGGTCGAGCAGCTGACCCGCTACCTGGAGCTGCTGCGGCGGGACCCGCTGCTGGGCACCGTGCACGGGGTCTTCGCCGCCCAGCAGATCAAGCCCCAGGCCCGGACCCTGGCCCTGGACCGGGGCATCAGCTGCGTGACCGTGGACTACGACGTCCTCCGGGGCATGGACAACGCCGACGAGCGGCTCTTCTAGGCCGTCCGGCTGTCGGCCTGCGCCGGGTCCTCGGGCGCTTCCGGCTCGTCGTCGTCCAGGTTGAGGTCGGGGAGCTCGGGCAGGCTCTGGGCGGTCTGGACGGCCAGGGCGCTGAGCGAGGTGAGCTGGCTGAGCATGGCCTGCTTGCGCCGTGACAGCAGCTCCTGCTCGTGCCGCATCTGGCGGCGCCGCCAGGCGAACTCCTGCCGGGCGCGCTCGTCGATGGTGGCGGCCTGGTGCTGGGCGCGGTCGATGATCTCCTGCGCCTGGGCCAGGGCCTCCTGCCGGACCCGCTCCGCCTCGGCCATCGAGGCGTGCCGCAGCGCCCCGGCCGCTTCAGTCTGCTGGGTGAGGTGGGCCGACGCCCGCTCCTGGTGGGCGGTCGCCTCGGCCATCATGGCCGCGACGGCGGCATGGCCGGCCTGCTGCGCCTCGCGCAGCTCGGCGACCACGGTCTGCTGCTCCCGGGCCGCCTGGTCCCGGATCCCGGCGGCGTCGCGGTCGGCGGCGACGCCAGATGCGGCACGAGCAGGAGCTGCTGTCACGGCGCAAGCAGGC
>JAOPXW010000072.1 GCA_025964935.1 Friedmanniella sp.
CGCCGGAGGCGAAGGCCCGGTGGGCGCCGAGCTGCACCGCCCGCTCGCCCCGCTCCGGGCTGCGTGAGGTCACCCAGACCCGGTAGCCGGCCTGGCGCGCCAGCGCGGTCAGGGCGGTCGCGACTCCCCCACCGGCCCCCTGGATCAGCACGGTGTCCCCGGGCCGGAGGCCGGACTGCGTGAACAGCATCCGGTACGCGGTGAGCCAGGCGGTCGGCAGGCACGCCGCCTCGGCGAAGGTCAGCTCGGCCGGCTTGTCCACGAGGTTCTGGGCCGGCACCCGGACCAGACTCGCGTGGGTCCCGGGGTAGCGCTCCGACAGCAGCGAGCGGCGGGGGTCGTAGGTCGTGTCCGCGCCCACGAAGTCCGGGTCGTTCACCACCGCGTGCACCAGCACCTCGCGACCCTCCGCGGTCACCCCGGCGGCGTCGCACCCGAGCACCATCGGCAGCCGGTCGGCCGGCAGCCCGACGCCGCGTAGGGACCACACGTCGTGGTGGTTGAGGGCAGTGGCCCGGACGGCGACCTCCACCCAGTCCGCCGGCACCGGCGGGGGGGCCAGCTCCCCCACCCGCAGGGCGGTCAGCGGGTGGTCGGGGTCGGCGGCGACGGCATAGGCGGCGAGCATCCTCGCAGCGTAGGACCCACCGGCCCTCGGGCTCGGCGCGGGCCGCCCGGGCCGCGCAGTGGCGGCGGCTCCGGAGCCGTGCCCGCGGGATGCGGCCGCGTCGGCCCGCCGCTACAGTCCTCGGATGAGCACTGCTGACGTCGATGCCGTGGTCCGGGCCTTCCACACCGCGCACGGCGACGAACCGGTCGGGGTCTGGGCCGCACCGGGCCGGGTCAACCTGATCGGGGAGCACACCGACTACAACGACGGGTTCGTGATGCCGTTCGCCCTGGCGCAGCGGGTCACCGTGGCCGCCGGCCCGCGTGCGGACGACCGCTGGAGCGTCACCTCGCTCAACCTGGAGGCCACCGAGACCTTCGGCCGCGAGGACCTGCAGCCCGGCATGTCCGGCTGGCAGGCGTACGTCGCGGGCGTCGTCTGGGCGCTGGAGGACGCCGGTCACCGGGTCGGCGGCGCCAACCTCGTCCTGAGCTCCGACGTGCCGGTCGGCGCCGGCCTGTCGTCCTCGGCGGCACTGGAGTGTGCCACCCTGGCGGCCCTGGCCGGCCTCAACGACCTGGACATCGAGCCGCTGCGCCGGGCCCAGCTGGCTCGTCGCTGCGAGAACGACTTCGTGGGGGCGCCGACCGGCCTGATGGACCAGGCGGCCTCGACGCTGTGCGAGGCCGACCACGCCCTGTTCTTCGACTGCCGCTCCTTCACGACCGAGCAGGTGCCGCTGGACCTCGGCGCCGCCGGTCTGGAGCTGCTGGTGCTGGACACCCACACCCCGCACGCGCTGGTCGACAGCGAGTACGCGACGCGGCGCCGCAGCTGCGAGGACGCCGCCGCCCTCCTGGGGGTGCCGGCGCTCCGCGACGTGACCGACCTCGAGGCGGCCCTGGGTCGGCTCGACGACGAGGTGATGCGGCGCCGGGTCCGGCACGTCGTGACCGAGAACGCCCGGGTGCTGCAGGCGGCCGAGGTGCTCCGCAGCGGTCGGGTGACCGAGCTGGCTCCGCTGCTGGACGCCTCGCACGCCTCGATGCGCGACGACTTCGAGATCACCGTGCCCACCGTGGACCTGGCCGTGCGGACCGCCCGCGACGCCGGTGCGCTCGGCGCCCGGATGACCGGCGGCGGGTTCGGCGGCTGCATCATCGCCCTGGTCCCCGCCGGGGACGCCCCGCGGGTGGCCGACGCCATCGCCGAGGCCTTCGCGCGGGCCGACTACAACGCCCCGTCGTCCTTCCTGGGCGTGCCCTCCTCCGGAGCCCGCCCGGTCTCCTGAGCCGGGTCACCGACCAGGACCCGGGTCGACGGCGGCGTCAGCAGCCCGACGAGGACGGCGACGGCGGCGACGGACAGGGCCAGGAACACCCCGTTGGTCTCCCCGCCCCGGAAGCTCCAGGCCACCGGCAGCAGGATCAGCTGGGTCGCGACGGCGGGTCCCCGGCTCCAGCGCCGGCCCCGCCAGACGCCGCGGGCGAGGACGCCGAGCATCAGTGCGTAGCCCAGCATCAGGATCGCCACGCCGAGACCGACCATGAGCCGGGAGGGGTCGGCCCGGACGATCTCGAGAACTCCGAAGCCCAGGGCGACCAACGCTTCGACCAGGAGGACGACCGCCGCTACGAGCAGTCCGGGCGGGCGCGGGGCGCCTCGCGAGGGGGTTCTGGTCTCCACAGGTCTGAATCGATTCCGTTACACGGTTGGAATGTGAGCCACCTGACCCCCGAGACCCTTGTGCTGCGCTTGAATACTTGACAGGGTGGGTGGAAGCCGAGCGGTTCAGTGTAGAGGGGCGAGGCTTTCCCAGCCTGGGGGGGGTCCCGACAAGTGCGGACCCGGAGAATTTTTGAAGGAGTGTACGCCATGGATTGGCGCCACAAGGCAGCCTGCCTGGACGAGGACCCGGAGCTGTTCTTCCCGATTGGGAATACCGGACCCGCCTTGATCCAGATCGAAGAGGCCAAGCACGTGTGCCGTCGCTGCGACGTCAAGGACGCC
>JAOPXW010000120.1 GCA_025964935.1 Friedmanniella sp.
TCACCAACGTCGACCGCACCATCCGCTCCGTCAAGCGCCACATGGGCACGGACTGGAAGGTCCGGATCGACGACAAGGACTACCGTCCCCAGCAGATCAGCGCGTTCGTGCTGCAGAAGCTGAAGCGTGACGCGGAGGCCTACCTGGGTGAGCAGGTCACCAACGCGGTGATCACCGTCCCGGCCTACTTCTCCGACGCCGAGCGTCAGGCGACGAAGGAGGCCGGCGAGATCGCGGGCCTGACCGTCGACCGCATCATCAACGAGCCCACCGCGGCCGAGCTGGCGTACGGCCTGGACAAGGGCGGCTCCGACCAGACCATCCTCGTCTTCGACCTCGGTGGCGGCACCTTCGTCGTGTCCCTGCTCGAGATCGGTGACGGCGTCTTCGAGGTCAAGGCCACCAAGGGCGACAACCGCCTCGGTGGGGACGACTGGGACTCCCGGATCGTGGACTGGCTGGTCAAGCAGTTCAAGAACAAGAACGGCACCGACCTGGCCGCGGACAAGATCGCCCGTCAGCGTCTGCAGGAGGCGGCCGAGAAGGCGAAGATCGAGCTCAGCTCCGCCAGCGAGACCCAGATCAACCTGCCCTACATCACCCTCGGGGCCTCCGGTCCGCTGCACCTGGAGGAGAAGCTGACCCGCTCGGAGTTCCAGCGGCTCACCTCCGACCTGCTCGACCGGTGCCGTACGCCGTTCAACGCGGTCGTCTCCGACGCCAAGATCTCGGTCGGCGCGATCGACCACGTGATCCTCGTCGGTGGCTCCACCCGGATGCCGGCCGTCGTCGACCTGGTCCGTGAGCTGACCGGTGGCAAGGAGCCCAACAAGGGCGTCAACCCCGACGAGGTCGTGGCCCTGGGCGCCAGCCTGCAGGCCGGCGTGCTCAAGGGTGAGGTCAAGGACGTCCTGCTCCTCGACGTGACCCCGCTGAGCCTCGGCATCGAGACCAAGGGTGGCGTGATGACCAAGATCATCGAGCGCAACACGACGATCCCGACCAAGCGCTCGGAGGTCTTCACCACGGCCGACGACAACCAGCCCTCGGTGATGATCCAGGTCTACCAGGGCGAGCGCGACTTCGCGAAGGACAACAATTCCCTAGGGCACTTCGAGCTGACCGGCCTGCCGCCGGCCCCGCGCGGGGTGCCCCAGATCGAGGTCGCCTTCGACATCGACGCCAACGGCATCGTGCACGTGCACGCCAAGGACCTCGCGACCTCCAAGGAGCAGTCGATGACGGTCACCGGTGGCTCCGCCCTGGGCAAGGACGACATCAACCGAATGGTCCAGGAGGCCGAGGCGCACGCCGAGGAGGACCGGCTGCGTCGCGAGGGCGTCGAGCTTCGCAACGAGGCCGACAACCTGGTGTTCCGCACCGAGAAGCTGATCAGCGAGAACGAGGACAAGATCACCGACGATGTGAAGGCTCCCGTCCAGGAGGCCATCGCCGGGGTCAAGACCGCGCTGGAGGGTGACGACAACGAGGCCGTGAAGACCGCGGTCGAGAAGCTCAACACCACCAGTGCCGCCCTGGGTCAGGCCATGTACGCCGCGGCCGCCGCCCAGCAGGAGGCTCCGGCCGAGGCCGGCGCTCCCGGTGAGCACGCCGACGCCGACGGGGCCAGCGCCTCCGAGGACGACGTCGTCGACGCCGAGATCGTGGACGACGAGACGCAGAGCGGGACCAAGTGAGCGACGGCCCCACCACGCCCGACCAGGACGGGTCGGACCCCCAGGGTCCGACCGTCCGGGACCGGCGCCGGATCGACCCGGAGACCTACGAGGTACGGGAGCCGCAGGATTCTGCGGCGCCCGCTGCCCCGGAGGCCTCCGGGTCGGCCGGTGCGCCGGCACCGACCGACGACGCACCCGCGGGTGCGGAAAGCGACCCCCACGTGACCGAGCTCCAGTCCGCCCTGGCCGAGCGCACCGCGGACCTGCAGCGACTGCAGGCCGAGTACGTCAACTACAAGCGCCGGGTCGACCGGGACCGCGACCTGTCCCGCCGTACGGCGGTGGAGGGCGTGCTGAGGGACCTGCTGCCGGTGCTGGACGACCTGCGGTCAGCACGCGAGCACGGCGAGCTGTCCGGGGCCTTCAAGGCCGTGGGTGAGGAGGTCGAGCGGGTGACGGCGAAGAACGGCTTGGAGTCTTTCGGGACCAAGGGCGACGCGTTCGACCCGCACATCCACGAGGCCCTGCTGCACGCGCACGCCGAGGGCATCGACGGACCAACCTGCGTGGAGATCCTGCAGCCCGGCTACCGGGTCGGGGAGCGGGTGCTCCGCCCGGCGCGGGTGGCCGTGGCCGAGCCCGACCCCAGCGCCCCCGCGGCCCCGACCGAGACCGGACCGGCCGACAGCAGCCCGGCCGGACCGTAGCCCGGAGAGGGCACGTAACGTCATGATCATGAACCACGGAGGGAGGCGTCGTTGAGCACCAAGGACTGGATCGAGAAGGACTTCTACAAGGTCCTCGGCGTGGCCAAGGACGCCAAGCCCGAGGAGATCAAGAAGGCCTACCGCAAGCTGGCCCGGGACAACCACCCGGACCAGAACCCCGGCAACCCTGAGGCGGAGGCCCGCTTCAAGGAGGTGTCGGAGGCCAACGACGTGCTCTCCAGTGAGTCCAAGCGCAAGGAGTACGACGAGGCGCGTCGGTTGTTCGGGGGCGGCGGTTTCCGCTTCCCCGGCACCGGCGGGCCCCGTCCCTCCGGCCCCACCATGGAGGACATCTTCCGCTCCGGCGGCGGCGACTCCGGGCTGGGCGACATCTTCGGCGGGCTGTTCAACGGCGGCGCCGGAGCCCGCACGCAGCGCTTCTCCACCAGTCGGGGACCCAGGCGGGGCAGCGACGTCGAGGGTGAGGCCACCGTGGACTTCGTCCAGGCGATCGAGGGCGTCACGGTCGGCATGCAGATGGTGTCCGACGCCGCCTGCGACTCCTGCCACGGCACGGGGGCCAAGGCCGGCACCGTCCCCAAGGTCTGCCCGACCTGCGAGGGGAGCGGGATGCAGACCTCCACCTCGGGCGGCGTCTTCGCCGTCACCGAGCCCTGTCGCGACTGCCGCGGCCGGGGCATGGTCGTGGACGACCCCTGCCCGGTCTGCCACGGCTCCGGCCGGGGCAAGTCGACCCAGACCATGCAGGTCCGGATCCCGACCGGGGTCACCGACGGTCAGCGGATCCGGCTCAAGGGCAAGGGCGGGGCCGGTGAGAACGGCGGCGCCGCGGGAGACCTGTACGTCGTGGTCCACGTCCGTCCGCACCCCATCTTCGGGCGCAAGGGCGACAACCTGACCCTGACGGCTCCGGTCACCTTCAACGAGGCGGCGCTGGGCGCCGAGATCGAGGTCCCCACCCTCGGCGGCTCGCCGGTCACCCTCCGGGTCCCGGCCGGGACGCCGAACGGACGGACCTTCCGGGTCCGGGGCCGCGGGGTCGGCAAGCGGGACGGCAGCAAGGGCGACCTCCTGGTCAGCGTCGAGGTCGTGGTCCCGCAGTCGCTGAACGAGCAGGCCCGCGAGGCCCTGGCCAGCTACGGCGCGGCCGTCGGCGGGTCCAACCCGCGCGCCCGGTTGTTCGCATGAGCGGGCGGGCTCGCCTGCTCGTGGACTCCTAGGGTCGGTGGGTCATGTCCGACCTCCCGCAGCGGATCGACGAGGACGCCCCGGTGTTCGCCATCTCGGTGGCGGCCCAGCTGGCCGGCATGCACCCGCAGACCCTGCGGACCTACGACCGGATCGGGCTGGTGTCGCCCCGGCGTACGGCCAAGCGCGGCCGGCGCTACTCCGCGCGCGACATCGCCCGGCTCCGGCTGGTGCAGCGGCTGTCCCAGGACGAGGGGATCAACCTCGAGGGCATCCGCCGGATCCTGCACATGCAGGACGAGATCGACGAGCTCCGGGCCCGGGTCGCAGACCTGACCGCCGTGGTGAACCTCGTCCGCAGCGCGCCCCAGGGCGTCCGCGTGTTCACGGCCGACCCCTCCGGTGCCGTGCAACTCGGCGGCTCCGCCCGCCCCTGGTCCGCGCCCCGGGCCATCGGCTCCCGCTGAGGGTTAAGCACCGCGCCCACTGACACAGAATCCAGGGTTGAGCGAAGTTCGCTCAACCCTGGTTGCATTCCGGAGCGGTTGGGCGCATAGTTGAGTGCACCACACTCAAGGCGAGAGGTCTGATGGATACCAACAAGCTCACCACCAAGAGCCGCGACGCGGTTTCGGCTGCGTTGCGGAACGCACTGACCGCGGGCAACCCGAACGCCGAGCCGTCCCATCTGTTGCACGCGCTGCTGATGGTCCCGGGAAACGCTGTCGCCCCGCTGATCACCGCCGTCGGGGCCAACCCGGCCGTGGTGGACGCCGCGGCCCAGGGTGCGATCGCCAAGCTGCCCGCCGCGAAGGGCTCCTCGGTGGCGCAGCCTGTCCTGTCGGGGGCGTTCGCCCGGGTGCTGGCCGACGCGGAGACCCGCGCCGAGCAGCTTGGCGATTCCTACGTGGCCACCGAGCACCTGCTGATCTCGCTGGCCGCCGTCGACTCCGACGTGAAGAAGCCGCTGCTCGACCTCAAGATCAACCCCCGCGCGCTCACCCAGGCGTTCAACGACGCCCGCGGCAGCCGCCGCGTGACCAGCGCGGAGACCGAGGGCACCACCTCCGCGCTGGACCAGTACAGCGTCGACCTGACCGCGCAGGCCCGGGCCGGCAAGCTCGACCCGGTGATCGGCCGCGACACCGAGATCCGCCGGGTGGTCCAGGTGCTGGCCCGCCGGACCAAGAACAACCCCGTCCTGATCGGGGAGCCCGGGGTCGGCAAGACCGCGGTCGTCGAGGGCCAGGCACAGCGGCTGGTCGCCGGCGACGTCCCCGACTCGCTGAAGGGCCGCCGGCTGATGTCGCTGGACCTCAGCTCGATGGTGGCCGGGGCCAAGTTCCGGGGCGAGTTCGAGGAGCGGCTCAAGGCCGTCCTGAACGAGATCCGCGACGCCGAGGGTCAGGTCATCACCTTCATCGACGAGCTGCACACCGTCGTCGGAGCGGGAGCCTCGGGTGACTCCTCGATGGACGCCGGCAACATGCTCAAGCCGATGCTGGCCCGGGGCGAGCTGCGGATGATCGGGGCCACCACCCTGGACGAGTACCGGGAGCGGATCGAGAAGGACCCGGCCCTGGAGCGGCGGTTCCAGCAGGTCTTCGTGGGCGAGCCGACGGTGGAGGACACCATCGCCATCCTGCGCGGGCTGCGCGAGCGGTACGAGGCCCACCACAAGGTGGCCATCACCGACGGCGCCCTGGTCGCCGCGGCCTCGCTCTCGCACCGCTACATCCCGTCCCGGCAGCTGCCGGACAAGGCCATCGACCTCGTCGACGAGGCCGCGTCCCGGCTGCGGATGGAGATCGACTCCTCCCCGGAGGAGATCGACAAGCTCCGCCGGCAGGTCGACCGGATGACCATGCAGGAGATGGCCCTGGCCAAGGAGCAGGACGCGGGTAGCGTCGACCGACGGCAGCGGCTGGAGGCCGAGCTCGCCGACGCCAAGGAGGAGCTGCGCTCCCTCGAGGCGCGCTGGGAGGCCGAGAAGCAGGGGCTGAACCGCGTCGGCGACCTCAAGAAGGAGATCGACGAGCTGCGCAGCGAGGCCGACCGCGCCCTGCGCGAGGGCGACCTGACCCGGGCCAGCGAGATCAGCTACGGCGAGATCCCCGCCCTGGAGAAGGAGATGGCGCGGGCCGACGCGGACGCCGCCGGCAGCGCCCTGCCCCTGATGGTGTCGGAGGAAGTCGGGCCCGGCGACATCGCCGAGGTGGTGGCCAACTGGACCGGCATCCCCGTGGGTCGCCTGCTGCAGGGCGAGACGGAGAAGCTGCTGAGCATGGAGGACCGGATCGGCGAGCGGCTGATCGGCCAGCGGACCGCGGTCAAGGCCGTGTCCGACGCCGTACGCCGTTCGCGGGCCGGCATCTCCGACCCCAACCGCCCCACCGGGTCGTTCCTGTTCCTCGGCCCGACCGGGGTGGGCAAGACGGAGCTGGCCAAGTCGCTGGCGGAGTTCCTCTTCGACGACGAGCACGCCATGGTCCGGATCGACATGAGCGAGTACTCCGAGAAGCACTCCGTCTCCCGTCTCGTCGGGGCCCCGCCCGGCTACATCGGCTACGAGGAGGGCGGTCAGCTCACCGAGGCGGTCCGCCGTCGCCCGTACGCGGTGGTGCTGTTCGACGAGGTCGAGAAGGCCCACAGCGAGGTCTTCGACATCCTGCTGCAGGTGCTGGACGACGGTCGCCTGACCGACGGTCAGGGCCGGACGGTCGACTTCCGCAACGTCATCATGATCCTGACCTCCAACCTGGGCTCGCAGTTCCTGGCCGACCCCAAGCTGGACGCCGGGCTCAAGCGGGATGCCGTGATGGGTGTGGTCCGGAGCTCCTTCAAGCCGGAGTTCCTCAACCGGCTGGACGAGATCGTGCTCTTCGACCCGCTCGGTACCGCCGAGCTGTCCAAGATCGTGACGATCAACCTGGAGCGGCTCAACGCCCGGCTCGCGGAGCGTCGGATCGCGGTCCAGGCGACCCAGGCGGCCACGGACTGGCTGGCTCTGACCGGGTTCGACCCGGTCTACGGTGCCCGCCCGCTGCGGCGGCTGATCCAGACCACGATCGAGGACCAGCTGGCCCGGGCCGTGTTGTCCGGGTCGGTGCTGGAGGGCGACACGGTCACCTTCGACCTCGACGCCGAGGGTGACGGCCTCCGCCTGGTCACCGCGCCCGTCCCGGTCTGACCCCACCCGCAGTTCCGGTGCCTCCCGGCACCGGGGCTGCGGCCTGTCCGGCTGTCCGCGCCACGCGGGGGAGAATGGCTGCATGTCCCGCGCCTCCCGTCTGCTGACCGGCCTGTTCGCATTCACCGGGACGGTGCACCTGGTCCGGCCGCGGACCTTCGACCCCGCCCTGCCCGACTGGCTACCGGGGAGCAAGCGGGCCTGGGCGCTGGGGTCAGGTCTGGCCGAGCTGGCCTGCGGAGCGCTGGTGGCCCACCCCCGCACCCGGCGGCTCGGCGGCTACGCCTCGGCGGCGCTGTTCGTGGCGGTCTTCCCGGGCAACGTGCACATGGTGCGGACGGCCCGTACGCCGCGGGCCCGGAGGATCACCCTGCTCCGGCTGCCGCTGCAGCTCCCCCTGGTCGGGTGGGCCTACCTCGTCGCCCGGGGCGGCTGAGCGGGCACGGTCACCCGCGTCCCGGTTTCCGCCCCCTGCGCCGGTCGCGCTGGCTAGGGTGGCCGGTGAGGAACAGGAGCCGTGATGTTGCCGATGACCCCCCGTTGGTACACCGAAGCCGTCATCTACTGCGTCGAGGTCGCCTCCTTCCAGGACTCCGACGGGGACGGCTGCGGAGATCTGCGCGGCCTGATCAGCCGGTTGGACTACCTGGCCCGGCTCGGCGTCACGTGCCTGTGGCTGAACCCGATCCACCCGAGCCCGCTGCGCGACAACGGCTACGACGTCACCGACTTCTACGGTGTCCACCCCCGGCTCGGCAGCCTGGGTGACTTCGCCGAGCTGACCCGCCGGGCCCGTGAGCGCGGCCTGCGGATCGTCCTCGACCTGGTGGTCAACCACACCTCCGACGAGCACCCCTGGTTCCGGTCCGCCCAGAGCGACCCGGCCTCGCCGTACCGCGACTGGTACGTCTGGAGCGCCGCCGAGCCGCCGAACCGTCAGCAGGGCACGGTCTTCCCCGGCGAGCAGGAGGAGACCTGGACCTTCGACCCCCAGGCCCGGGCCTGGTACTTCCACCGCTTCTACGGCTTCCAGCCCGACCTCAACTGGTCCCATCCCGACGTCCGCGCCGAGATCGCCAAGGTGATGGCCTTCTGGCTGCAGCTCGGGGTCTCCGGGTTCCGCATCGACGCCGCCCCGTTCGTCCTCGAACAGGTCGCACCGGGTCGAGACCCCGGTCCCCGCGACTTCGCCATCCTCGAGTCCTGGCGCCAGGAGACGCAGTGGCAGAGCGGGGAGTCCGTGCTGCTGTGCGAGGCGAACGTCCCGCCGAGCGAGGTGTCCTCCTTCGTCGGCAGCCGCCCGGACGGCCCCAGCGACCGGGCCCAGCTGATGTTCGACTTCCTGCTCAACCCCAAGGTGTGGCTGGCCCTGGCCCGGCAGGACGCCGAGCCGCTGATCGAGGGTCTGACCACGGCGGTCACCCTGCCGGCCGGCGGCCAGTGGGCCACCTTCCTCCGCAACCACGACGAACTGGACCTCAGCCGGCTGACCTCGGAGCAGCGCGACGACACCTTCGCGGCCTTCGCACCCCAGCAGCGGATGCAGCTCTACGGCCGGGGGGTGCGGCGGCGGCTGGCCCCCATGCTCGGCGGCGACCAGCGGCGGATCGAGCTGGCGTACGCGCTGCAGTTCTCCCTGCCCGGCACCCCGGTGATCCGCTACGGCGAGGAGATCGGGATGGGGGAGGACCTGAAGCTCGACGGTCGGGAGGCCATCCGGACCCCGATGCAGTGGGACGACACGCCCAACGGAGGGTTCTCCACCGCCCGCGTCGCGGACCTGGTGCGACCGGTCTCCATGCGGGGACGGTTCGGAGCCGCTCACGTCAACGTCCGGGCGCAGCAGCGCGACCCGGACTCCCTGTTGCGCTGGTTCGAGAACCTCGTGCACGTGTTGCGGACCGCGCCCGAGATCGGGGCCGGCACCTGCGCGGTGGTCGACGTGCCCCTGCCACGGTCGGTGCTGGCCCACCGGTTCGCGACCGATCGCGGCGCCATCGTGCTGTTGCACAACCTGGGCACCGACGACGTCACCGTCGACCTGGGTCCGCAACCGGGCACCGCCGGTGCGCCGTACGACCTGCTGGTGGACGGGCCGTACGACACCCCGGCCGTCGATCTGAACGGGCTGGCTCTGCGCGGCTACGGCTACCGCTGGATCCGGCTGGCCCGCAGCGACCGCGACTGAGATCAAGCGGTCGCCCGAAGCGACCCCCTTGCGGTCCGGAGCGGGCGTACCGTAATTTCTCTTCCGTTCACGCCCTCCAACGGAAGAAGCTCACGATGACCGTCCTTCGCCTCCGCCGCCTCACCGCGGTCGTCGCCACCGCCGCCGCCCTGGGCTTCACCGGCAGCGCCAGCCTGGTGCACCCCGCCCAGAGCAGCACCGCCTCGGCGGGCAGTGCCGCCTGCGCCGCGAGCGGCTCCGCCGCCCGCGTCCGGGGGGACGTGACGGGCGCCCAGGAGCCCAAGCTGTACCCCGACAACGAGGCCAACGCGTACGGCGTGATCAAGGACGCGCCCCGGCTGCCCAACGGCAGTGTCAACATCCGGACGATCTTCCACGTGGTCTCCGACCACACCTTGTCGGGCGCGGAGACGGCGCGCTACCAGACCCTGATCGCCAACCAGATGACGGTGCTGAACGACTCCTACTCGGGTCGCACCGCCGCCGCCGCGGCGGACACCCCGTTCCGCTTCTCGCTGGCCAAGACCACCTACACGGTGAACAAGGCCTGGTCGACGGTCGCGCCGGGCAAGGTCGAACGGGATATGAAGTCGGCGCTGTACGAGGGCGACTCGACCACCCTGAACGTCTACGCGGCCAACATCGGCGGCGGTCTGCTCGGCTGGGCCTACTTCCCCAAGGGCTACAACAACGGCCGCGACTTCATCGACGGCGTGGTCATCCTGGACGAGTCGATGCCCGGCGGCACGGCCGGCAAGTACGCCGAGGGTGACACCCTGACCCACGAGGTCGGCCACTGGCTGATGCTGGAGCACACCTTCAAGGGCGGCTGCTCCGCCTCGGGCGACTTCGTGGCGGACACCCCCCGCGAGGCGTACGCCCAGTTCAACTGCCCGGTCGGCGCCGACACCTGCGCCGCCCCGGGGCTGGACCCGATCCACAACTTCATGGACTACACCCAGGACTCCTGCATGGACATGTTCACCGCCGGCCAGGCCGACCGGATGAGCGACGCCTGGGTGGCCTTCCGCGCGGGCGGCCAGGGCTGAGCCCGATGCGGCCCCGCTGAGTCGGCGGGGCCGCGGGATCACCCGTCGTTGCTCACCACCAGCCCTGCCGCTTGGCCCAGCGCAGGACCAGGAACGACATCACGCTCATCACCGAGACCAGGATCCCGAGCGCCACCCAGTGGGTCGTGTCGTTGACGATCACGTTCATCCCCATCACCGACGAGATGGCGGTGACCGGCAGCGTCACGGCCGCAATGACGGCGAGCCGCTCGGCGGCGATGGTCATCTTGGTGTCGGTGCGGGCCCGGTAGAACTCCGTCACGCCCATCAGGAAGTCCAGCTGGGCCTGGCTGATCGAGGCGACCCGCTGGTACTGGTCGAGCAGGTCCCGCATCAGGTCGAGGTCCTCGCGCGGCGCGAACGTGGTCAGCCTGATGGCGCGGCCGTAGATCTCCCCGCCCTGGGCGGCCATGGTCTTGATCGTGAGGAGCTCGTGCCGGGCGGTGAAGAGCTCGGCGAGGAAGTCGTGCGGGTCCTCCTCCGCCGCGGCCATCACACGCTGCTCCAGCAGGCCGACCTGGCGCGCCAGGTCCGCGGTCAGCGCCGCCTCGCGCCGGGCCACGGCGGAGACGATGGCGTACGTCAGCGCGTACGGCGACCGCGGGTGCAGCCGGCCGGCCTCCAGCCGTTCCGCGATCTGCCGGGTCTCGCGCAGGGCGACCTCGATCGGCACCACCGGGTTCAGCGGGCCGTGCACGGTGACCAGGAAGCGCTCGCTGATGAACTGGTCCAGCTCGAGGTAGTGGACGTGCCCGCCGGTGGCGATCTCGGGGGCGTGGATCGCGATGAAGAGTGCGCTGGGATAGACGTGCACCAGCGGGATGTGGTTGCGGTCCCGGCAGTTGGTCAGGGCCATCGGATGGAAGCAGAACACCTCCGCCAGCAGCCGTTCGGCCTCCTCGCTCCACGTCGGCACGTCGAGCCAGACGAACCCGTCGGTGCGCACCAGCAGCCCGGCCAGCTCGCTCAGGTCGGCGTGCCGCACCCCGCCGGTCGTGATCCAGCGCAGCTCCATCGACTACCTCCAGTTCGTGGCTGCTCCTATCGTGCTCCGCCGCGTCGACGGAGCCCGCGCTGGGCGTCGTCGGCACGCGGACCGAAGGAGCCGATCATCTTGTCATCGACGATCTCCCTCGCACCAGGGCGATGACCGGATCGCTGCCGGACGGCTCAGCCTTGTTTTGGCCAACATTGACTGGCGTCATCCACCGGAGTCGCCCGCTGGTTCAGTCAGCGTGTCAGGCCGGTGAGACCTCGAGTGGTCAGCACGTCAGGCGCCGTCGTCTTCACTGGCGCTGACATCACGGCTGGACAGCAGCTGTTCTTGGCGCGCGGTCTGATGGAGTACGGCTCGATGGTCGGGCACGGCGGCTATCTGGGACCCGATTTCACCGCGGACCATCTCCGTCGCTCGGCGGTCTTCGTCGACCAGCCGGCTGAGCCGCGGGTCGACAACGGACCCACCGCCGACCTGGTGGTGTGGAGTGTTGTCGCTGATCGTCCTGCTGGTCGGGGCCGGTGCGTTGGTCGGCGTCTATGGCCGCTGGAGCGCGAGCATCGGCTGGCACAGCGCCGAAGCCCCGGCGATCTCGTTCAAGCAACCCGGCGAGGTGGCATCGACGCCGGGGCAGCGGGCGACGACCTGGGTCTTCTTCACCATCGCGGGCCTCTTCCTGGTACAGGCGCTCCTGGGTGCGGCGGCTGAGCACTATCGGGCTGATACGGCGAGCTTCTTCGGGTTCGATACTCCTCCTCACTCATACTGAGAGAGGGCCGGGGAAGCCTCAGCGAAGATTCGGGGTCCTTCCCTTCGTGGGCGTTCGTCGTTCGCGTTCATCGCCGGGAGGGTCGGGCTGTCATCACGAAACGCGAGGTGGGGGTACGCCGGGTGTACGACGAGCCCGAAGACGACGATGATGTCCGTGTTCTGGTTGACCGCCTCTGGCCTCGCGGAATGACCAAGGCGAAGGCGGCACTCGATGAGTGGGTCAAGGAGGTCGCGCCGTCCACGCAGTTGCGTCGGTGGTATGACCACGACCCGGCCAAGTTCGAGGAGTTCGCTCGCCGCTACCGTGCCGAACTCGGACAAGCGGAGCGGAGTGAGGCCCTGCAACACTTGCGAGACCTGGCCACTGACCGCCGTCTGACCTTGTTGACCGGCACCAAGAATCCCCACATCAGCGAAGCCGCCGTGCTCGCCGCCATCTTGAACCCATGAGATCGATGGGCGACGCCTGGGAGACCGGGGACGGAGCGTCCGACCTCCGGATGGGGTTCGGCCGGTCGCGGTCAGTCCCGTGACAACAGCCGACCGGTCACACTGTCCATGGTGATGGCGAGGCGGAGTCGGCGATCCGCTGACACCCACGGGACCGGGTCCGGCTTCAGCTCGGGGCCGCCGGACGCGGGAGCCGCCCGCTGGGACCGTCCCACCACGCTCACGCTCCAGGCGTCTCGCCGGGAGGGGTCGAAGGCGTCGATCTCGAATGCTACCGGCTGTGGTCGCACGAGCTCGGCCATGGGTCCCGTTTCGCCGGTACGGAAAACGATGACGTTGCCCTGAAGCACGTAGGCCACCGGCAAGATCAGTGGACCATGCTCGCCGCACCATCCCACCCGACCCACGCGGGTGGCCTGGAGATACTGGCGGCACTCTGCGATCGACAGCTGCTCGAACCGCCGCTCGGGGTCCTGCTCGTCCTGCCGACTGCGGTCCATTCAAGCTCCTCACCTGATACGCGGAATGTGTATCGCTAGTGTCAGTCTCTCCCGGGCGACGACAGGCTGTGAGGGCCCCAAGTTGAACGACGAGAAACCTTTAGGGACCGGGCGGCCCGGGCGGATGCCATCACCAGGCTGACCGGCACGAGCAGGCAGGAGGACAGGCTGAGGTCAGACCACATCGTGCTGCGCGCCGGGGACGACGGCGCGGTGCTCATCCCCGACCGGGCGTACCCGAACGCCTTCACCCTGCGCGTCGGCCGCACGGACCAGTCCTACGTCGACCTCGACGACCCGCGGCGGCTCGAGTTCGACTACGTGCAGCGCATCGCCGACGTCCTCGACAGCCTGGCACCGGAGGGGCAGCGGCTCCGGCTGGTCCACATCGGCGGGGCCGCCATGACGGTGCCGCGCTACGTCGCGACCACCCGGCCGCAGTCCGCCCAGGTCGTCTTCGAGCCGGACGCCGAGCTGACGGCGTTCGTTCGCACCCACCTGCCGCTGCCGCGGCACAGCGGGATCAAGGTGCGCGAGGCCGACGGGCGGTCCGGGGTGGGCGAGCTGCGGGACGGGTTCGCCGACGTGATCGTGCTCGACGCCTTCGTCGGGGCCCGGGTGCCGGCGGAGCTGACCAGCCTGGAGTTCTGGGCCGAGGCCCGGCGCACCCTGGCCCCGGGCGGCGTCTTGGTGGTCAACGTGACCGACCGCGGACCTTTCGGCTACGCCCGCCGGGTGCTGGCGGGCCTCGCGGCGACCTTCACCGACGTCGCCTTCTGCGCCGAGCCGGCCACGATCAAGGGGCGCCGGTTCGGCAACATCATCCTGGTCGCCGCGAACGCCCCGCTGCCGCTGGAGGAGCTGGCGCAGCGCGCCGGGAGCTCGCCCTACCCGTACCGGGTCCTGCACGGCGGGCGGGTGGCCCAGCTGCTGGCTCACGCCAGCCCGTTCACCGACGAGGACGGCGAGCTCTCCCCACCACCGCCCGGCGGCCTCGCCTTCTTCGGCTAGGGCGGGCGGAGTCGCCGCGCAGGCGGGACGGGTCGGCCCGGGTGGCTACCCTGGAGCCATGTCCGAGGGCCACGCCGCGCCGCCGTTCGGGGCGCCGCAGTTCGAGGCCCCCGAGGGCTATCCCGCGCCCGGCCCCGCCGGCGGACACCCTGGTCCGACCCCGTACGGCACCTCGCCGTACGCGCCGTCCCCCTACGGCGCCCCCGACCCGACCCCCGGCGGCCCGACCACCGCACCCTCCCCGTACGTCGGTCCCCGCGACCTGAGCGAGGCCGATCTCGTCCGACTCCCCCCGCCGCAGGCGGACCGCGCGGTGGCCGAGCCGCAGCGACCGGGGGTGGTCGCCCTGGCTGCCACGCTCACCGTGACCGCGTCCCTGCAGTGGGTGACAGCCCTGAGCCTGCTCTGGGTCACCGCCGCGTTCGGGGCCGGCTCCCTGGAGAGCAACGGCACCGAGGGGGTGCTGTTCCACCTGCTCAACCGGTTCTCGGCCCGGATGCTCGACGGCCTGGCCATCCCGCTCTACCTGTTCCCCGCCCTGGCGGTGGTGGCCGGGCTGCTGCTGCTCCGCCGTCAGGCCTGGACCCGGGTCGCCCACACCGTGCTGGGGCTCGCGAGTGTGGCCTGGGCCGCCGTGTGGCTGAACGGCTCGTGGCTGTGGTGGGTGATCGTGGCGGGCTACGTCGCGTTCTGCTGCGCCGTGGTCTGGACCCGCGCGGCCACCCGCTGGTACGCCCAGGGTCTCCCGCCGCGCGCCTGGTGAGCCCGGCCCCCGGCCGGGGGGTTCGGTCGGCGTTCAGCGACGGCGCAGGGCGCCCAGACGCCGTACGGCCTCGTCGAGGACGTCGTCACCCTTGCAGAACGCCCACCGGACGTACGGCGCCCCGGCCTCGGTGCGGTCGTAGAACACCTGGTGGGGGATGGCCACGACACCGCAGCGGGTCGGCAGGTCGCGACAGAACGCGACCCCGTCGGGGTAGCCCAGCCCGGTGACGTCGGTGCTCATGAAGTAGGTGCCCTGGGGCACGACGGGGTCGAGCCCGACGCCGCGCAGCCCCGCCGCCAGCCGGTCCCGCTTGTCCTGCAGCCCCAGCCGGGCCTTCTCCACCCACGCGTCCCCCTCGTCCAGGGCCCGGGCGACCGCGGGCTGGAACGGGGCCCCCGACACGAAGGTCAGGAACTGCTTGACCGCCGTGATCTCGGTGACGAGCTCGGGCGTGCTCATCGCCCAGCCGATCTTCCAACCGGTGGCCGAGTAGGTCTTGCCCGCCGAGGAGATGCGGACGGTGCGCTCCCGCATCCCGGGCAAGGTCGCCAACGGCACGTGCACGGCGTCGTCGAAGGTCAGGTGCTCGTAGACCTCGTCGCAGACCACCAGCACGTCGTGCTGCCGGGCCAGCCGGGCGATCTCGGTCAGGTCGCCGGGACCCAGGACGACCCCGGTGGGGTTGTGGGGGGAGTTCAGCAGCAGCAGCTTGGTCCGCCCGGTGAAGGCGGCGGCGAGCTCGGCGTGGTCGAGGCGGAAGTCGGGGCCGAACAGGCTGACCCCCACCCTGACCCCGCCGGCGAGGTCGATGGCGGCGGCGTACGAGTCGTAGAAGGGCTCCAGGGCGATGACCTCGTCGCCCGGGTCGACGAAGGCCAGGATGGTGGCGGCCAGGGCCTCGGTGGCTCCGGTGGTGACGAGCACCTCGGTGTCGGGGTCGTAGTCGAGGCCGTAGTGCCGCCGCGCGTGCCGGGCGATGGCCTGCCGGAGCGGCGCGATGCCGCGGCCGGGCGGGTACTGGTTGACCCCCGCGCTGATGGCCGCGCGGGCCTCCTCGAGCATGAACGCCGGGCCGTCGCTGTCCGGGAAGCCCTGGCCCAGGTTGACCGACTGCGTGGCCACGGCCAGGGCGGACATCTCGGCGAAGATGGTGGTCGTCGCGGACCGGACCCGGTCGGCTTTCCACGGTGAGGCCATGAGCCTCACCCTAACCGCCGTCCCGAGCGTCGTCGCGGGCCCGCAGCACCCCACCGGGGCACAATGGCGAGGTGCGTCGTCCCCTCCTCGCCGTGCTCCTGCTGCTCGGCCTCACCGGCCTGGGCTGGCTCGGCTACCAGTACCTGGGGACCAACCTGATGGCGGAGCGGGCCTTCGCCTCCGAGCGGGCGGGGCTGCGGGCCCGCTGGGCCGGCGCCGACCCGACCGCGTCGCCGCGCACCGGCGAGGCGACGGCGCTGCTCCGGGTACCGGGCTTCGGCTCCGGCTACGAAGTGCCGATCCTGGAGGGCACGACGCCGGCCATCCTGGCCCGTGGGGTCGGCCACTACCCGGGGACCGCTCAGGCCGGACAGCTCGGCAACTTCGCCCTGGCCGGGCACCGGATCACCCACGGGGAGCCGTTCGCCCGGCTGCTCGACCTGCGGCGCGGCGACGAGGTGGTGGTCGAGACCCGGACGGCTGTCTACACCTACGTGCTCGACCAGCCTCCGGGCGGGCTCACCGTCCGCGACACCGCCGGCTGGGTGCTCGACCCCGTTCCGGGCCGGCCCACCGCCGCGCCCGGCCAGGCCCTGATCACCCTCACCACGGCCCAGGACCTGCTGGCCACCGATGACCGTGCGGTCGGCTTCGGGCACCTCGTGAGCACCCGCAACCGCTGAGCACTCGCAACCGCTGAGCACCCGCAAGCGCTGGGCCCCAGGGTCACCCGGGGCTCCGACCCGCGGCCGAGGCGTAGGGGCGTCGGTCAGGCACTCTCCCGCAGGATGACGGTGTGGATGTCGGACGCCGGCCGGCCGGGGAGCGGCTCCCCGGCGATCTTGCTGCTGATGGCCCCGGCGATGTAGCGGGCGACCGAGGCCTGGTCGACCTCGACGGTGGTCAGCGTCGGCCACGACACCGCGCCGGCGGCGATGTTGTCGACCCCGATCACCGCCAGGTCGCCGGGCACCTGCCGGCCCTGCCGGCGCACCCCGGCCATCACGGTGAGCGCGACCTCGTCGTTGTAGGCGCAGACCCCGGTGACGGCGGGCTCGGCGGCCAGCCAGTCCGCGACGGCGGCGGTGGCCCCGTCCGGGCCGAGGGCGACCGGGTGCACCACCGGCTCCGGAAGGCCGAGCTCGGCGCACGCCTGGCGGACCCCCTCCAGTCGCGGCTGGGCGAAGGCCAGCACCCGCGGGTCCGCGGGCCAGGCGTAGCCGAGGTGGCGGTGGCCCACGGCCGCGAGGTGCTCGGCCTGGAGGCGCCCGGTCCGCTGCTCGGGGAGGTCCATAGCCCGCCCGCCGCGGGATCCCCCGAACAGGGCGACGGCCAGCTCGACCCCGGCGGTGCGCAGCCGGGCCGACTCGATGTCGTCGAGCTCCTCGAAGGTGATCACGGCCGCCGGGGTGAGGGCCTTCCAGACCTCCGACACCGGGCGGCCGGCGGAGCGGGGGTGAGCCACGAAGGTGAAGCCCTGGTCGGCCAGGGCGGTGGAGAGGTGCTCGAGCAGGGCCCCGACGCTCGGCCCGATCGGCCAGTCCGGCAGCAGCAGCAGGACGACGTCGGAACGGCCGCTGCTCAGGGCCCGGGCCGCCGCCGAGGGCACGTAACCCAGCTCGGCGGCCGCCTTCTGGACGCGCTGCCGGGTCGGCTCGGGGATGACCTGGTGCGGCGTGTTGTTCAGCACGTAGCTGACCGTGGCCCGGGACAGCCCGGCGTGCCGGGCCACGTCCGCGGCGGTCGGCCGACGGTTCCGTCGGCGGTCCGGCCCCGTCGGCTCCGGGGCCGCAGCCCCGTCCCGGTCACCCTCGCCTCTTGTCACGGCTCCGACGATGCCCTACATTACTGACACGCGCAACTGACGCGCTTCACTGACACCCTTCAGTCAGTGCCACCAGCAGCAAAGGAGCAGCAATGAGCAGCACCGGCAGCCCGTACGGCGAGGTCCCGCCGACGGCCAAGGCGGGGGTGGCGCTGGACGCGACCAACCCGCACGAGCACCACTGGTTCCAGGTGCCCACCAAGGAGGTCGGCCCCAGATTCGTCGGGGGCCTGGTCTTCGCGCAGTTCGTCTTCTTCGTCGCGCTGCTCGGCCCGGCGATCATCGGGATCGGGGTCAAGGTCCAGTCGATCGTCCCGGACGCCGAGAAGGCTCCGGCGCTGGCGACCGTGGCCGGCTTCGGCGCCCTGTTCGCGGTGATCGGCAACGTGTTGTTCGGCCGACTCTCCGACCGCACCACGAGCCGCTTCGGTCGCCGCCGCCCCTGGATCGTCGCCGGCACGATCGCCATGACCGTCGCCTTCGTCATCATCGCCCTGGGTCAGAGCGTGACGGTCGTCCTGGTCGGTTGGTGCCTGGCGCAGCTCGGTGCGAACGCCACGCTGGCGCCGTTCGTCGCCACCATCTCCGACCAGGTCCCGAGGTTCCAGCGCGGCAGCGTGTCCGCGCTGCTGGGCATCGCCCAGAACGTCGGCATCCTCGGCGGCACCTACCTCGCCCAGATCTTCGCCGACCAGCTGGTGATCCTGTTCGT
>JAOPXW010000177.1 GCA_025964935.1 Friedmanniella sp.
GCGGTCACCGAGACCTCCATGACCGCGGTCATCGGCGGTCAGCCCGAGGAGGTGCTCGCGGCGCTGGAGGCTCAGGGCCTGACCGCGGCCAACCACAACGGCAGCGGGCAGATCGTGGCCGCCGGCACCACCGAGCAGCTGTCCGCCCTCGCCGCCGCCCCACCCGCACGAGCGCGGCTGATCCCGCTCAGCGTGGCCGGCGCCTTCCACACCGTGCACATGCAGTCCGCGGTGGCCCGGCTGACGGGGCTGGCCCGCGGCATCTCCACCCACGACCCGCGCACCCGGCTGCTCTCCAACGCCGACGGCCAGGTCGTCCACGACGGGCGCGACGTGCTCCGTCGACTGGTCGGCCAGGTCGCCTCCCCGGTCCGCTGGGACCTCTGCATGGCCGCCATGGGCGACCTCGGAGTCACCGGCCTGCTCGAGCTGCCCCCGGCCGGCACCCTGGCCGGGATCGCCAAGCGCAACCTCAAGGGGGTCGAGCTCTTCTCGCTCAACACCCCCGACCAGCTGGAGGACGCGATGGACTTCGTCCGTCAGCACGGCGGCGCCGCCGGCGCCTCCCCGATCGCGGGCAACCCCACCTGGCGGCTGGTCGTGTCCCCGGGCAAGGGCCACTTCACCCGCACCGAGGACATCGAGACCGACACCCTGCTGCCGGCCCACAGCACGGTCGGCATGGTCAAGAACCGGCGCGACGACATGGCCGTGAACGCCCCCCACGGGGGGATCGTGGTCGAGTGGCTGGTCGAGGACGGCGACCCCGTCTCCCCCGGTCAGCCGCTGCTGCGACTGCACCCCACCGTAGAGTCCTCCGACGCGACCGAGGTCACCCGATGAGCACCCTCACCCTTCGTCCGGGCGCCCCGGCCTCCGCCATCCTCGGCGTCGGCGGCTACCGCCCCCGCCGGGTCGTCACCAACGCCGAGATCTGCGAGCTGATCGACTCCTCCGACGAGTGGATCCGCACCCGCTCGGGGATCACCGAGCGCCGCTGGGCCTCCGAGGACGAGACCGTCAAGATGATGTCGATCGAGGCCGCCCGCAAGGCGCTCGGCCGGGCCGGGATCGAGCCGGGTCAGATCGACACCGTCATCGTGGCCACGGTCACCCACCTGCACCAGACCCCGGCCATCGCGACCACCATCGCCAGCGAGCTGGGCGCGACCGGGGCGGCCGCCTTCGACATCTCCGCGGCCTGCGCCGGGTTCTGCTACGCCACCGCGATGGCCGACTCCTTCATCCGCAGCGGGTCGAGCACGTACGTGCTCATCGTCGGCGTCGAGCGGCTCAGCGACATGACCGACAAGACCGACCGGTCGACGGCGTTCATCTTCGCCGACGGCGCCGGGGCGGCCGTGATCGGCCCGAGCGACACCCCGGGCATCGGCCCGGTGGTCTGGGGCTCCGATGGCGACCAGTCGCACCTGATCGAGCAGACCCAGCCCTGGGACAAGGCCATGGACGGGGACAACTTCCCCGACGGCGAGCCGCACTGGCCGATGCTGCGGATGGAGGGCAACCCCGTCTTCAAGTGGGCCTCCTACACGATGGCCAAGACCGCGGCCGAGGCCATGGACGCCGCCGGCGTACGCCCCGAGGACCTGGACGTGTTCGCCCCGCACCAGGCCAACATGCGGATCACCGACGCCATGTTCCGGGCCCTCAAGCTGCCCTCCGACGTCGTGGTGGCCCGCGACATCGCCCGCCAGGGCAACACCTCGGCCGCGTCCATCCCGCTCGCGCTCGAGGCCCTGATCGAGTCGGGCGAGGTCCACAGCGGCCAGACCTGCCTGATCATCGGGTTCGGCGCGGGCCTGGTCTTCGCCGGCCAGGTCATCCTGATCCCGTGAACGAGGCGCGCGTGTCGGCATCCGGGGCGCGCGCAGCCGTACGGGAAGATCCCCCTCGTACGAAACCGATCCTGCAGAACCGCACGGTCACCTCTCAACCCTGAAGGAGCACAGCTCATGCCCACCACCGAAGAAGTCCGTTCCGACCTCGCCGAGATCGTCAACGAGGTTGCCGGCGTCCCGGCCGACGACGTCCAGCTGGACAAGTCGTTCGCCGACGACCTGGACGTGGACTCGTTGTCGATGGTCGAGATCATCTACGCCGCCGAGGAGAAGTTCGGCGTCAGCATCCCCGACGAAGAGGCCAAGAACCTCAAGACCGTCGGCGACGCCGTCGCCTACATCGAGCGCGCTGCTTCCTGAACGACGGGGTCGGGGTGACCTGCCGCAGGTGACCCCGACCACCTCCCCCGTCTCCACCGCCCCGCCTGCCACCCTCGGGGGTTCCGGGCCTACCCACTACCGCAGGAGTTTGCCGACATGACCCGCACCCGCGTCGTCGTCACCGGAATCGGAGCCACCACCCCCCTGGGCGGTGACGCCCGCAGCACCTGGGACGCCATGCTGGCCGGCACGTCCGGGGTGAAGAGGATCGAGGCCGACTGGGCCGACGACCTGGCCGTCAAGATCGCCGCGTTCGCCAAGGTCGACCCGGTCGACGTCCTCGAGCGCGTCGAGGCCCGACGGCTGGACCGGTCCGCCCAGCTCGGGGTGGTCGCCGCCATGGAGGCCTGGGCCGACGCCGGCTTCGGGCTGAAGGAGGAGAACACCGTCGACCGCGACCGGCTCGGGGTCGCCATCGCCACCGGCATCGGCGGGCTCAACACCCTGCTGGGGCAGTGGGACGTGCAGCAGGCCAAGGGCTCGCGCCGGGTCAGCCCACTCGCCATCCCGATGCTGATGGCCAACGCGACGGCCGCCAACGTCAGCCTGCGGATCGGCGCCCGAGCCGGGGTCCACACCCCGGTGTCGGCCTGCGCCTCCAGCAACGAGTCGATCTCGCTCGGGCTCGACATGCTCCGCCTCGGTCGGGCCGACGTCTGCCTGGTCGGCGGCACGGAGGGGGTCATCCACCCGATGCCGATCGCGTGCTTCTCCCAGATGCAGGCCATGAGCCGCCGCAACGACGAGCCCGAGCGGGCCTCCAGGCCCTGGGACGTCGACCGCGACGGCTTCGTGCTCGGCGAGGGCGCGGCCATGTTCGTGATCGAGACCCTGGAGCACGCCCAGGCCCGCGGGGCCCGGATCTACGGCGAGCTCGCCGGGGCCGGCATCAGCGCCGACTCCCACGACATCGTGCAGCCCAACCCGACCGGCCAGACCCAGGCTGCGGCCATGACCAAGGCGCTGCGCGAGGCCGACCTCTCCCCCCGCGACATCGTGCACGTCAACGCGCACGCCACCACGACCCCGCAGGGTGACCTGACCGAGATCAGCTCCATCCTGCAGTCCCTCGGTGAGGACACCGAGGCCGTCGTGACCGGCACGAAGTCCATGACCGGCCACCTGCTCGGCGGCGCGGGGGCCCTGGAGTCCCTGGCCACGCTGCTCGCGCTCTATCACCGCAAGGTCCCTCCGACGATCAACCTGGACAACCCCGAAGCCGACCTCCGGGTCGACATCGCCACCTCGGTGCGGGAGCTGCCCAGCGGAGATCTGGCCGCGATCAACAACTCTTTCGGGTTCGGGGGCCACAACGTGGCCGTCGTCCTCACGAACGCCTACGCCACAGGAGTCTGAGATGACCACCATCGCCACCCCCCCGATCGCGGCCGAGCCGGCCACCCCCGCGCCGAAGCCGGTCGCCAAGAAGGTCAAGGTCCCGCGCGAGCAGGACCCCCGCAACCCCAACTTCCGGCTGCGCGCCCTGCTCGACCCGGACTCGATGGAGCTCATCACCCCCGACGACGACTCCGGCATGCTGGCCGCGGTCGGCACCATCAACGGCGCCCCGGTCGTGGTCTTCTGCTCCGACGCCACCGTGATGGGCGGCGCCATGGGGGTGGACGGTTGCGACGTGGTCGTCCGGGCGTACGAGCGGGCCCTGGCCGACCGGGTCCCGATCCTCGGCATCTGGCACTCCGGCGGCGCCCGGCTCGCCGAGGGGGTGCTCTCGCTGCACGCCGTCGGCCTGATCTTCCACGCCATGACCAAGGCCTCCGGGGTGATTCCGCAGATCTCGATCGTGCTCGGTTTCGCGGCCGGCGGGGCGGCGTACGGGCCGGCCCTGACCGACATCGTGATCCTGGCCCCCGAGGGCCGGATCTTCGTGACCGGCCCCGACGTGGTCCGCTCGGTCACCGGCGAGGACGTCGACATGCTCCGCCTCGGCGGCCCCGACACCCACGGCCGCCGCTCCGGGGTCGTCCACATCGTCGCCGACGACGAGGCCCACGCGCTGCAGCAGGGCCGTGACCTCACCACCCTGCTGGCCGACCAGCGGCGGACCGACGACGACGTCGCCGACGTCGACCTGGCCTCGCTGCTGCCCGAGTCGCCCAAGCGCGCCTACGACGTGCACCCGCTGATCAACGGGGTGCTGGACGAGGGCTCCACGGTCGAGCTGCACGCCCGCTGGGCCCCGAACGTGACCATCGCCCTGGGGCGGCTCGGCGGCCGTACGGTCGGGGTGGTGGCCAACAACCCGCTGCGCCTCGGCGGCTGCCTCGACTCCCTGAGCGCGGAGAAGGCGGCCCGGTTCGTCCGGCTGTGCGACGCCTTCGGCGTCCCGCTGGTCGTCCTGGTCGACGTGCCCGGCTACCTCCCGGGCGTCGGTCAGGAGTGGGACGGCGTGGTCCGCCGCGGCGCCAAGCTGCTGCACGCGTTCGCCGAGGCCGTGGTGCCGCGGGTGACCCTGGTGACCCGCAAGGCGTACGGCGGGGCCTACATCGCAATGAACGCCCGCTCGCTCGGGGCGACCAAGGTGTTCGCCTGGCCCGGTGCCGAGGTGGCCGTGATGGGTCCCGTCGCGGCCGTCCGGATCCTGCACCGTCGCAAGCTGGCCGCAGTGGCCGACGACGTCCGGCCGCAGGTCGAGGCCGAGCTCGCGGCCGAGCACGAGCGGATCGCCGGCGGGGTGGAGAAGGCCGTCGAGATCGGGGTCGTCGACGAGATCGTCAGCCCGGCCACCAGCCGCTCCGCCCTCGCCGCCGCCATCCGGGAGGCCGACACCGGCGCTCGCGGGACCCACACCAACATCCCGCTCTGACCGGCCCCGGAAAGGTGACGCCAGTGCGCCTGATCGGCCGCAGAACCGACCTTCGCGTGCACCGGCGTCACCTTTCCGGGGACAGTCCGAGATCACAGGGCCCGGCTCGAGCTTCTCGCTCCGAAATCGGCCTCCGGCCCCACAATGGGAGCATGACCAAGCGACGATTGAGCCTGGTCGGGGGCGTTCCTGAGGCAGTTGGCAGTACGGCGGACACCGCGGACCCACGAGCGGGCGCCCACCTCGGCGAACCCCGGGCGGAGTTTCCGAGCCCGCCGCCGGAGACCGGCACGACGATCCTGGATCTGAGCCGGAGTACGCGTCCCCCGCCCCGGAGGGTGGCGCCGTCCTACCTGTACGCCGTCAGCCCTCGCTTCTTCGCGGTGCTGAGCGAGCTGGACCTGATCGACCGGGCACGGGCCATCCACGGGGCCTTCGACAACGAGCCCCTGCCCAGCCTCTGCCCGTCCTGCCACGAGATCCACCCCTGCCCCACCGTGCTGGCCCTGGAGAACGGGGTCCCACACCTGGACTTCCGCCGCTCCCCGGCCACCGCCCGCAGGTGACGGCCTAGCGGGGCGGGGCCAGCCTGTAGACCGCCCCGGCGTAGTCGTCGGTGACGTAGACCGCGTCGTCGGGCCCCTGCAGGGCCATCACCGGCCGGCCCCAGCGGCTGCCGTCCGCCGCCTGGAACCCACCCAGCAAGGTCTGCTGGGCCCCCAGCTCCCCGTCGCGCCACGGGAAGAAGGCCACCTCGGGCGCCCGCGGCGGCTTCCGGTTCCACGACCCGTGCACCCCCACCAGCGCCCCCTTGCCGTACGGCTCGGGCAGCCCCGGTGCGGTGGCGAAGCTCAGCCCCAGCGGGGCCGAGTGGGCGCCCAGCCCCTGCTCCACCGGCGGCAGGGCCGAGCAGTCGAGCTGCGAGGAGTCGGCGTTGGTCTGCTGGTCGGCCACGAACGGCCGGTCGCTGTAGGTCAGGGCACTGTCGGCGGCCCCGGGATCCACGTCGGGATCGGGGTTGCAGAACGGCCAGCCCAGGTCCCGCCCCGGGGTCAGCCGGGCCAACGGCTCGAGCGGGTGGTCGTTGACGTAGGACGGCAGCACCGTCCCCAGGTCGGACTCCCCGTCCCCGGTCACGTCGGAGTCGTACGGGTAGGCCACGTTGTCGCGGTTGTTGACCGCGGTCCAGACCGCGCCGGTCGGGTCGACGGCCAGCCCGGTGCCGTTCCGGACGCCGCGGGCGAAGATCTCGGCCGGGCCGCCGCCCGGCGGCACCCGCAGGATGGTGGCCCGCTGTGGGTCGGCGCTGCGGTCCTCGACCGAAGTGTTGCCGGTGGAGCCCACCGAGAGGTACACCGCCCGATCGAGCCCGACGGCCACGCTCTTGAGCGCGTGGGCGTACGCCCCGCGCAGGTCGGGGCTCTTGGCGTCCGGCAGGCCCTCGACCACGGTCCGCCGGTCGCTGACCGCACCGTCGGCGTACGCGTAGGAGTCGACCCGGTCGCTCTCGGCCAGGTAGAGCCGGCCGGCGGCGAAGGTCAGCCCGTGCGGCTGGTTCAGCCCGGTCAGCGGGGTCGTCGCGGTCGGCCGCGCCGAGCCGGAGCCCGGGCTCAGCAGCACCACCTCCCCGGCCTTGGGCCGCGAGACGAGCAGCCGGCCGTCCGGTGTCCAGGCCGCCAGCCGGGCCGCGTCCACCCGGGCCCACAGGCTGACCGACCAGCCGGTCGGCGCCTGGACCTCCCGGGGCTGGTCGAAGGGGGCCGAGGCGAGGTCGGCGGGGACCTGCACGGTCAGGGTGGACAGGCCCGGCGCACCGGCCGTCGGGGCCGGGGTCGCCGTCGCGGCCGGGCTCGGGCCTCCGGAGGTCCCA
>JAOPXW010000179.1 GCA_025964935.1 Friedmanniella sp.
GACCCCAGCCCCTCCGGGCGAGCCGGTGGCCGTTCGCGACGTCCTGCGCCCCGTCGGTGGGGGCCCGCAGGTCCGGCGGCACGGCCTCCCGCAGCTCGGCGCTGAGGGCGACGTCGGAGAGCCGGCCGGGCTCGCGGGCGCCCAGGGCGAAGCGGGCCAGGCGGGTGGCGTGAGCGACCTCCGGTTCGCTCAGGTCGAGCAGGGCCGCGACCTCGGCGGCGGCCAGACCCGCGTACGCGGTCAGCACCACCACGGTGCGCTGCACCGGGGGCAGCTGGGCCAGGTCGGCGACGACGGACGGCGCGCGGCCGGTCACGGGCCCCCCGTCGACCAGCTCGAAGCGGTCCTGGGCGACCCAGGGCAGCCGCACGGTCTGCGGGTCGGCGGTGACGACCTCCAGCAGCGCCGTACGCCGGGGGTCGGCCAGCCGGGACCACCGGCGGTGCACCCCCGCCAGCACGGCGTCCACCACCCGGCCGGCCCGGGTGCGGTCACCGAGCAGCAGGTACGCCGTACCCAGCAGAACCGGCCGGTCCTGACCGGCCAGCGCCGCGAACGGCAGGTCTCGCGTGCCAACAGCCACGGGTGCTCCTTCCCTCTCACCCTAGTTCGGAGCCGGGGGCTCCGACGATGCGTATTCGGCCGCGGGAATCTGCGCGGCGAGGAAGAATGGAAGGGTGACGACGTATCGACGTTATGTGGCGATCGGGGACTCCAGCACCGAGGGTCTTGAGGACCCGGACGGTCAGGGTGGCTACCGGGGCTGGGCCGACCGGCTGGCTCAGCACATCGCCGACGGACAGCAGCCGGTCCTGGAGTACGCCAACCTCGCCATCCGCGGGTTGCGCCTGAGCGAGATCCGCCGGACCCAGTTCGACCCGGCCCTGGCCCTGGCCCCGGACCTGGTCAGCATCTTCGGCGGGGTCAACGACGTGATCGGGATGCGCTGTGACCTCGCGGCGCTGCGGACCGACTACCGGGCCATGTTCGGCGACGCACGGGACGCCGGGGCGACCGTGCTCACCTTCACGATGCCCGACCCGGCCGCCATCAACCCGCTGGGCAAGCACCTGCGGGACCGGATGTTCGCCCTGAACGACATCATCCGGTCCGAGGCCGCCGACGCCGGGGCGCTGGTGATGGACTTCCAGCAGTTCCCGATCGCCCAGGACCCGCGACTGTGGTTCGAGGACCGGCTGCACGGCAACGCGCTCGGCCACCAGCTCGTCGCGGCCGCGCTGGCCTGGCGACTCGGCCTGGACGGGGCCACCGACTCGTGGCAGCAGCCCGTCCTCGGGCCGTTCGCCAAGCCCCGGCCGCGGCAGCAGATCTGGGGCGACGTGGACTGGGCCGTGCACTACCTGGCGCCGTGGCTCGGCAAGGGCATCCGCAAGATCCCCCACGGCCTGGGTGTCGAGCCCAAGCGGCCCGAGCCCACGGTGCTGCCCAAGAGCAGCAGCCAGGGCCAGGAGTCGCGGTCGGCGTGAAGTTCGAGGGGCAGGTCGTCGGGGTCGGGAGCAGCTCCGGCGTCCGCGTCGTCGTCGGCATCTGGAACCGGTCCCCGTTCGGCCGCTTCACCAACGTGATGGTGCAGCAGGTGGACGGGCACCGGGCCCTGCTCGCTCCGTCGGAGGCGGTCGCGGACTGGCTCGTCGGCACCTACGTGCTGGACGAGGTGGTGGTCGGCCCGGTCCGGCTGGCCACCGACGGCCCGCGGCGGCAGGTGCAGGCGCCCGGGCTGGACCTGAGCTTCACCGTCGGGCCCCGGACCCGGCTGGGGCGGGTGCTGCACCTGGTGCCTCGACGGGTGGCGACCTCACCGGTGTGGGTGACCCTGATCAACCCGGTGGCGAGGGCCGTGCTGGCCGGCGTCCAGACCCGGGGGGCGGTCCGGAACGGCCGCACCGAGTTCTACGGGGCGTACGACCTACGCCGCGTCGTGGCCGCGGAGGGGCAGTGGCGTGGTCTGCCGCTCGGCGACCTCACCCCGGTCGAGCCGCCGGTCACCTTCGGCTTCGCCTCCACCCCGGCCCAGCCCGTGGTCACCAGCCTGGTGACCACGGTTCGCGGCCGCGCCTGAGTTCTGGCGAAGATTCGGCTCGGTAGTCCGAGCAGGATCTTCTCCACAACTCGGGGCGGACGTCGAAGGACGATCCACAGGCGGGGTCGCCGGCGGTTCGAGCGCCTCGGCTCGTCCGCACACTCCTGGCGTGCACCCGCGACGCGACCCCAGCCCCGATCTGCTCCACCTCGCCTCGCTTCAGGCCGGGGTGCTCACCCTCGACCAGTGCCGGGGTCACGGGCTCGCCCGCACCCCTGTGGAGCGGCTGCTGGCCGCCGGGCACTGGCATCGGATGGCTCCGGGTCTGGTTCGGACGGGCGCGGAGGAGCCGCCCTGGCTGGCGTGGGCGTGGGGTGGGGTCCTGCTGGGCGGACCGGCGGCGCGGCTGGGGGCCGCCGCGTCCGCCTACCTGTACGGGCTGACCGAACCGCCGGCCCAGGTGGTGGTCCTGGTGTCGCGGGACGCCCGTCGGGTCAGCCGCCCACCGTGGGTGTTCGTCCAGGACCGGGCGGCCCGCCGTCCCGGGACCGGTGCGCCGCCGCGGCTGCGGGTGGAGGACGCCGTGCTCGACCTCGCCGCCGAGCTCGACGAGCGCGGGGTGGTCGGCCTGGTGACCCAGGCGGTGCAGACCCGGCGGACCACCTCGGCGGCGCTGCGGCGGCGGCTGCAGGAGCGGGGACACGTCCGGCACCGCGCCCTGCTCGCCGCCCTGCTCGGTGACGTGGCCCAGGGCGCGGAGTCCCCGCTCGAGGTCGGCTACCTGCGTCAGGTGGAGCGGCCGCACGGCCTGCCCCGCGGCGTACGCCAGCAGCGGCGGATCGGGCAGGTCCGCGACGTGGGCTACGAGGCGTACGCGGTGGTCGTCGAGCTCGACGGCCGACTGGGTCACGACGGCACGGACCGGTTCCGTGACATGTGGCGGGACAACGCGACGGCGGCCAGCGGTGAGGTCACCCTGCGCTACGGGTTCGGCGACGTCACGACCCGTCCCTGCGAGGTGGCGGCGCAGGTCGCTGTGGTGCTCCGGGGGCGCGGCTGGACGGGTCTGGGGCGCTCCTGTCCCCGGTGTCAGCGGGCCGGGCTCTGGTGACCCGAGTTGTGGAGAAGATCCGGCCCGGACTACCGCGCCGGATCTTCGCCAGAACTCAGGTGAAGAGGGCCTGACCGACGTACTCACCCTCGCGGACCCCGGCCGGGACCGCGAACAGGGCCGAACCGGTGTGCTGGAGATACTCGCTGAGCCCGTCCTGACGGGCCAGCCGGGTCTGCATCGGGATGTAGTGCGTGCTCGGGTCGCAGACGTAGGCGATGAAGAACAGCCCGGCGTCCAGTCGCCCGAGCCCGGTGCTGCCGTCGACGAAGTTGTAGCCCCGCCGCAGCATCTGCGCGCCCTGGTTCTGGTCGGGGTGGGCCAGCCGGACGTGGGAGTCCATGGCCACCAGCGGGACGTCCCCCCGCCCCTTGGCCGCGAAGTCCGGCTGGGTGAACTCGGTGCCGCCCGACAGGGGAGCGCCCTCGGCCTTCGTACGCCCGACGACCCGCTCCTGCTCGCTCAGGGACTGCCGGTCCCAGATCTCGATGGTCATGTTGATCCGCCGCGCCACCAGGTAGGACCCGCCCTGCAGCCACCCCTTGCCGTCGGCCTCGCTGACCCAGACGTGGTCCTGGACCAGGGCGGGCTCCTCGGCCTTCAGGTTCATCGTGCCGTCCTTGAATCCGAACAGGTTCCGCGGCGTCGCCTGGGTCGTCGAGGTGGAGGAGGTCCGGCCGAACCCCAGCTGGGACCAGCGGATGGAGGCGGTGCCGAAGGCGATCCGGGCCAGGTTGCGGATGGCGTGCACGGCGACCTGCGGGTCATCGGCACAGGCCTGGATGCAGAGATCGCCGTCGGAGCGCTCCTCGGTCAGGTTGTCCCCGGGGAAGTGCGGGAGTCGCTGCAGCGAGGCCGGCTGCCGGTCGGCGATCCCGAAGCGGTCCCGGCCCGCCTGGCGGAACAGCGACGGCCCGAAGCCGAAGGTGATCGTCAGCCCCGACGGAGGCAGGCCGATGGCCTCCCCGGTGTCGTCCGGCGGGGCGTTGTAGGAGCCGGAGGTGGGGCCGATCTCGCCGGCGCCCAGCCCCTGCATCATCCGGGCCGCGGCCTCCGTCCACGCCTGCAGCAAGGTGATGAGGTCGTCCCGCGAGGTCGAGGTGACGTCGAAGGCCGCGAAGTGCAGCCGGTCCTGCGCCGGGGTGACGATGCCGGGCTGGTGCTCGCCGTAGAACGCGTACGCCGTCTGACCCGGTGCGGCCGCGGCGGGCACGGCGCTCCGGCCGCGGACGGCCACGGCGCCGG
>JAOPXW010000217.1 GCA_025964935.1 Friedmanniella sp.
CATTGGTCGGCTCGTCCAGCAGCAGAACGTTCGGCTCGGCGAGCAGCAGTCGCAGGAACTGCAGCCGGCGCCGCTCCCCGCCGGACAGGTCGTCGAGCCGGGTGGTCAGCTTGTCGCCGGTGAACCCGAAGTCCTCCAGCAGCGAGCTGGCGCTGGCCTCGGCGCCGTTGGCCAGCAGCGTCTGACGCCGCATCTGGTCCACCGAGTCCAGCACCCGGTCGCTGCCCCTGAGCTCGGTCACGGCCTGGCTGAGGTGGCCGAGCTGCAGGGTCTTGCCCTGCTTGACCCGACCGGTGTCGGGCTGCCTCTCCCCGGCCAGGAGCCGCAGCAGCGTGGTCTTGCCGGCCCCGTTGACGCCGACGAGACCGATCCGGTCCCCGGGTCCGATCGACCAGGTCAGGTCCTCCAGCAGCACCCGGCGCGGCCGGCCGTCGCTCTTGTCGTCGCCGCCGACCGAGGCGGTGACGTCGGTGAGGTCGAAGACGTCCTTGCCCAGCCGGCTGGTGGCGAAGCGCTGCAGCTCGAAGCGGTCCCGGGGCGGTGGCTCGTTCTCGATCAGGACGTTGGCCGCGTCGATCCGGAACTTGGGCTTGGAGGTCCGGGCAGGTGCGCCCCGCCGAAGCCAGGCGAGCTCCTTGCGGAGCAGGTTCTTGCGCCGGGTCGCGATGTTGACCGCCTGGCGGCTGCGCTCGGCGCGGGCCAGCACGTACGCCGCGTAGCCCCCGTCGTAGGCGTCCACCACGCCGTCGTGGACCTCCCAGATCCGGGTGCAGATGGCGTCCAGGAACCACCGGTCGTGGCTGACCACGAGCATGGCGATGTCGCGGGCCTGCAGGGCGCGCAGGTGCTCGGCCAACCAGCTGACGGCCTCCACGTCGAGGTGGTTGGTCGGCTCGTCCAGCACCAGCAGGTCGTGGTCGGCCAGCATCAGGGCCACCAGGGCGACGCGGCGTCGCTCCCCGCCGCTGAGCCGACCCACCAGAGCGTCCAGGTCGACGTCGCCGAGCAGGTGCTCGACCACCGACCGGGTGGCGGAGTCGGAGGCCCAGACGTGGTCCGGCTCCCCGCCCACGATGACGTCGCGTACCGAGGCGTCGGCGGCGAAGTCGTCGGCCTGGTGCAGGTAGCCGATGGAGACCGTGCCGGTGCGGACGATCCGTCCGCTGTCGGGGGTCGTCACACCGGTCAGCAGCCGCAGCAGGGTGGTCTTGCCGTCCCCGTTGCGGCCGACCACCCCGATCACGTCGCCGCGGGTCAGCCCGAGGCTGACCCCGTCCAGCAGGGTGCGGGTGCCGTACGTCATCGTGACGCGCTCGGCGTTGATCATGTTGCTCATGGGGACAGACTCACTTCGTGCGACCGCCGGCCTGGGGCGCACGGCCCACCGGGAGGCGGGACCGGGCGCAGGGCCGGCGGGTCGACAGATCGGGACGGACGGGCGGGGGCGCCCGGGTTGAGGGGGCTCAGCGGCCGCGGGTGGCCTGCCGCGCGCCGCGGGCCTGACGGCCGTTGGTCGGCATCGGACCCTTCGGGATGGGCAGGGTCGGCCGGACGGCGTCGAGGGCGCGCAGCCGCTGGCGGATGTCGGTGATCTGCTGCGGCTGCAGGATCTTCGGCATCTTCTTGATGTGGTCGGCCAGCCGGCTGAGCGGAACCTGGCCCTCGCGCTCGCCCATCACGATGCTGGTGACCTTGACCCCGTACGCCACCCGCTCGTGCTTCTTGACCTCACCGGCCAGCAGCTGCCGGACCCGGCTGGGCTCACCCTCGCCGATCAGCACCAGGCCGCCGGGGCCGAGCGTGCGGTGCACGACGTCACGGTTGCGGGTGGCGGCGATGACGGGGGAGGAGACCCACTGCTTCGGCAGCATCTGCAGGGCGACCTCGGCCGAGCCGGCCTGACCGGCGTACCGCTTGAAGGTGGCCTTCTTGGCCCGCTGCACGAGCACGATCATGGCCAGCAGGACGCCGACCATGATGCCGAGAGCGATCAGGTAGCCGAGGTGGGTCCAGGCCAGGCCCACGACGACCGCGAGCACCACGGGGACCAGGAACGCCGCCAGCAGCAGGAAGGGCAGCTGCTTGTCGTACTCGTGCGTGAGCTGGTAGGCCCGGGCGATCTGGCGGACCCGGCCCATGTCGGCCGGGTCGGTGCTGGCCTTGCGACGGGCCTTCTCGGTGCGCTTGGCCTCGCGCACGGCGGACTTGGCGTCCTTGGCCTGCGTCTTGGCGTTCTTCGCGGCTGGGTCAGCCATTCCGATCTCTCCTTGCTGGGAACTCGTGCTCCCCACTCTTTCACGACCGGGAGCCTCCGCCGACCCCTAGCCCGACCGCCTGCGGGTCCCGATCGGGTCGGGGTCGCGGGGCCCGGTCCGACCTAGCTGCTCGTGGCGACCAGGACGCCGCGGGACTCCATCGCCTGCTGGTAGAGCCGGCCGGCGCGGTAGGACGAGCGGACCAGCGGTCCGCTCATGACCCCGGCGAAGCCGATCTCGGTCGCCTCGGCGGCCAGCTCGACGAACTCCTCCGGCTTGACCCAGCGCTCCACGGGGTGGTGGCGCGGCGAGGGCCGGAGGTACTGGGTGATGGTGATCAGCTCGGTGCCCGCCCCGTGCAGGTCGCGCAGCGCCTCGGAGATCTCCTCCCGGGTCTCACCCATGCCCAGGATCAGGTTGGACTTGGTGACCAGACCAGCGGCGCGGGAGGCGCGCAGCACGTCCAGGGACCGCTCGTAGCGGAAGCCGGGGCGGATCCGCTTGAAGATGCGGGGGACCGTCTCGACGTTGTGGGCGAAGACCTCGGGCCGGGTCGCGAAGAGCTGGTCGAGGTAGGCGGGGTTGCCGGAGAAGTCGGGGGCGAGCATCTCGACCCCGGTGCCGGGGTTGAGCTCGTGGATCTGGCGGATGGTCTCGGCGTAGAGCCAGGCGCCCTCGTCGGGCAGGTCGTCGCGGCAGACCCCGGTGACGGTGGCGTAGCGGAGCTTCATCTTCTGCACCGACTCCGCGACGCGCAGCGGCTCGCCGGCGTCGAAGTCGGCGGGCTTGCCGGTGTCGATCTGGCAGAAGTCGCAGCGTCGGGTGCACTGGTCGCCGCCGATGAGGAAGGTGGCCTCGCGGTCCTCCCAGCACTCGAAAATGTTGGGGCAGCCGGCCGACTGGCAGACGGTGTGCAGGTCCTCGCCCTCCACCATCTGCTGCAGCTCGCGGTACTCCGGGCCCATCCGTGCGGTGGTCTTGATCCACGACGGCTTCTTCTCGATGGGCACGCTGGCGTTCCGGACTTCCAGGCGCAACATCTTGCGTCCTTCTGGGGCAATAGTCACGCGCTTCACCCTACTCGGAACTCCCAGCCGCTCCCGGTCGTACCGTCGCCCGGCCCGCCGGGGCCTGGCTCAGGCCAGGTCCCGGCGCCGGAACAGCAGCCACGCGCCGGTCAGGAGTGCGGCAAGGACCACGAGCCAGTAGAGGCCGCCGTCCGCCAGCGAGATGGTGTGGGAGACGACCTGGCCCTCGGAGTCGCTGGTGGGTCCGGGGAACAAGCTGTCGTACGTGTGCGCGCCGTTGACGAACGCCAGCAGGGTGTTCTCCGGGGCGAACGACTTGAGCTTCTGCAGGCCGGGGACGAGGAAGTAGAGGATGTTCAGTCCGATGTTGACCAGCCCGTAGGCGACCAGGACCCCGATGGCGGCGGCGGTGTGCCGGGTCGCCAGGGCGATGGCGAAGCCGGCCAGGGCCAGCCCGACGACCATCGCGACCCCGCGGCCGCCGGACCCCGCCAGGGCGCGCAGCCCGGTCTGCGGCAGGTCGTAGCCCGAGGCCAGCAGCGCCGGGACGGCGACCGCGACCGCGAGGCAGGCGGTGCCGAGCAGCCCGCTGCCCAGGGCCAGCGCCACCAGCTTGGACACCAGCACCTGCCCGCGCCGGGGCACCACGGTCAGCCAGTTGGAGAGCGACCCGCTCCCGAACTCCGCCCCGACGAAGGAGGCCCCCATCAAGAAGGCGGCCAGGCCGGCGACGAAGGTGGCCAGGTCGACGCTGGTCCGGCCCATCTCGACCAGGGTGCCCTGCGGGGGGAGGTAGTTGTCGGGCTGGGGCTTGAACTGGCACTCCTGGGCGCCGGCGCCCGTGTTCAGGCAGTCCTGCTCGGCCTGCTTGGCCCCCGGGTCGGAGTTGTACGCCTCGAGGTCGCGCTCGTACGCCGCCTGGGCCGAGGCCACGTCCGCGGGGCTGGGCGGCTGCAGGGCGTCGTTGACCGCGAGCTGGAACAACGCCACACCCAGCAGGGCGACGACGGCCATCACGAGGGTCAGACGGCGGCTGCGGAGCCGGTTCAGCTCGGCTCGGACCAGGTTCCTCACGGGGCCCTCCGCTCCGGGGTGGCACCGAGGTGCTCCGCCGAGGTCAGCTCCAGGAAGACCGACTCCAGGTCGGCACGGACCAGGCCCAGCTCGCCGACGTAGAGCCCCTGTTCGGCCAGGGTCCGGTTGACCGCGACCGGGTCGAGCCCGGGCTCGGCTGCCGTGACGGTCAGCCGCCACTGGTCCAGCGGGGCCACCCGGTAGCCGGCCGCGGTCAGCACCTCGGTCGCGCGCTGCGGGTCGCCCAGGCCGATCCGGACCGACTCGACGCCCGAGGACCGGAGGATGTCCTGCACGGGCCCCTCCGCCAGCAGCCGGCCCCGGCCGATGATCGACACGGTGTCGGCGACCTGCTGGA
>JAOPXW010000249.1 GCA_025964935.1 Friedmanniella sp.
CGCGCGTTCGCGGCAGAAATCGGGGACGAGGTGTCCTGCGACGTCAGGCGGTGATCTGCCGGACGGCGAGGATGAACTGGGGCAGCGCGCCCAGAAAGACGATGGCGACTGCGCCGCGCATCGCGAGCCTGAGGCCACGACCGGCACCGGGTGAGGCTCTCCGGACTCGCTGGGCGAGCAGGAAGAGCGCCGCTCCTCCCGCGAGGGTGAGAAGCGTCGTCCACACGCTTCCCGTCAGCGCCAACGGGAAGAGGACGACGATCGGGACGAAAAAGAACGCGCTCCGGCGCGGCAGCGGGAGGGCCCGACTGAGACGTCCGGCCAGGGCGGCTACGGCCACGCCGGTGGCCAGGGCGAGCAGGCAGTAGACCAGCACCGCGAGCCAGCCCGGCCCGACGAGGTCGAAGTCGACGTTGTTCGGCCGGAGCGGGTCGATCCGCGCTCCGAGCGCCGCGATCAGCACGGCGCCCAGAACCAGCCCGCCCACCGGTCCCCTCGGCAGCGCTCGGTGGAGAACGACGTACGACAGGGCGGTCAGCATCCCCGCCGGGACACCGCCGAAGACGATGAAGCCCAGCGTCCCGTCCAGGGAGATGCGCCCGACCACCTCGTCGGCCTCCGTCAACTGGCCTTGAGCCTCGGGGGAGGTGGCAGCCAGGAGACGCATGGCCAGCCGACCGCCGGCCCCGACCACGATCACGCCGACGGCCAGACCGGCCACCACCGCGAGGGCCAGGAACCACAGGAGCAGTCGGAGCTGCAGGAACGGTGAGGCGGGACCGACGTGGTCCCGCCACTCCGCCGGGAGGACGACCTCGCTCCGGCGCCACCGGACGGTCGCCGCGCCGGCGCCGAGCAGCAGAACCCCCAGCAGGACCATCAGCCCCATCTCGCCACTATGCCACCGCCGGGCGTGCCTGGACCAGGAGTCGCGGCCCGGCGACCACGGCAGCCGCGGCCCGACCGGCCGGCGGCCCGACCGGCCGGGTGCGGTCGCGACCTACAGGGCGGCGAGCAGGCTCTTCATGGTGGTGATCTCGGCCTCCTGGCTGCTGATGATGTTCTTGGCCAGCTGGACGACGTCGGTGCTCCTCCCGCTCCGCAGCTCCGCCCGGGCCATCATGATGGCGCCCTCGTGATGTCTGATCATCATCTCCAGGTAGAGCTTCTCCGCCGCGGAGCCGCTGGCGCGGTCGAAGGCCTCCAGCTGGGACCGGGTGGCCATCCCGCCGCCCATGTGGTCCATCCCGCCCATGCCGACGTCGGACCTCTTGCCCCACGTCTTGAGCCAGTCCTCCATGGTGGCGATCTCGGGCTGCTGGGCGGCGCGGATCTGCTGGGCCAGGGCCGTGGTGTCGGCGGTGATGCCGGCCTTCTTCAGCAGGGTGTCGCTCATCTCCACCGCCTGCTGGTGGTGCGGGATCATGCCCTGGACGAACATCACGTCGGCGGCGTTGAACGGCGTGGCGCCGGTGCTCGAGGAGCCCCCCGAGGGGCTCGCGGCCGGCCGCTGTGACATCGGTGCAGCACCGGGCGTCATGCCACCCATGTCGCCCATATCGCTGCCGCCGCAGGCGGCCAGGCTGAGGGTGATCCCCACGGCCAGTGCGGCCAGGGCGGTCTTCTTCATGTCGTGCTTGGTCATCGTCGGTTCCTTCAGGGGTGCGTGGGGAAGGGGGACCTCCGGGAAGGGGGCCCTCCGGGGAGGGGTTGCGACCGACCGGCCCGCCGTCTGAGGAGGCGCATGGTGGTCGGCCGAGAGAGCTCAGCTCACCGGTCTGCTCACGTGCGAAGGATGGACAGCTCGCTCCGCGACAGGGCCCGGAGTGGCCGACCCCGGAGGACGATCGGCGTCGCAGGCCGGCTGCGCCAGCGGGGCGGGAACGGCCGCACCCCTGGTGGCGTCAGCAGCCAGGTCAGCACCACCAGCGTCGTTGCCAGCAGGCACACGCTCACGGCCGTGCGGTGATCGCCGCAGCCGGGACAGCCGTCGCCGTCTCCGCTCGAGGACCCGCTCCAGGTCGCGGCCGCAGGGACAGATACGTCGAGGACCGGCTGCTCCCCCTGGCCCGGATGCAGGTGGGAACCCTCACCGCCGTGCTCCATCTCGACGGCGAGGGAAGGGGTCCCGAGATGGTGGCCCAGCGACAGCTGGTGCATCCCGATCACCCCCAGCACGACCGCGCATAGAGCGGTGACCACGAGGGCGCGGCGCAGTGAGCGCGCGAACCGAGAGCCGTACGAGGTGGCGGCCCACCGAGCCCGCACCGTTCCCCACCCCCAGCGTTCTGCTCCGCGTACGTCTGACCGACCCAGGGTACGAGCGCAGGCCAGCCGGCCGAAGCGGCGACGCCCGTGGCCCGAGGCTTCCGCCGTCACAGCCGCCGGGTCTTCAGTCGCAGGGCGTTGGTGATGACGCTGACCGAGGAGAGCGCCATGGCGGCGGCGGAGATGATGGGGGAGAGCAGCAGACCGAAGGCGGGGTAGAGGATGCCGGCGGCGATCGGGATGCCGGCCACGTTGTAGACGAACGCGAAGACCAGGTTCTGCCGAATGTTGGACATGGTCGCGTGCGAGAGCTGCCGGGCCCGGACGATGCCGGTGAGGTCCCCTCTGAGCAGGGTGATGCCGGCGCTCTCGATGGCCACATCGGTGCCCGAGCTCATGGCCAGTCCGACGTCGGCGGCCGCCAGGGCGGGGGCATCGTTCACCCCGTCTCCGGCCATGGCGACGACCTTGCCCTGGCTCCGGAGCTGGGTGACGATGTCGCTCTTGTGGTCGGGCAGCACCTCGGCCTCGACCCGGGTGATGCCCAGGCGGGCACCGACCGCCTCCGCGGTGACCCGGTTGTCCCCGGTCAACATGACGATCTCGATCCCCTCGGCCCGGAGCGCGGCCAGAGCACCCGCGGTGGTGTCCTTCACCGGGTCGGCGATGGCGACGACGGCCGCGACGTGGTCGTCCACCCCGACGAAGACGGCGGTGGCTCCGTCGGCGCGCAGCGCGTCGGCCGACGCGGTGAGCGGACCGGTGTCCATGCCGTGATCGAGCAGGAACGCGGAACTGCCGACCACGACCCGGCGCTGACCGACGGTGCCGGTCGCGCCCTTGCCCGCGGGGGAGTCGAAGTCGCTCACGTCAGGGACGCTCAGCCCCGCTTCGTCGGCCGCGTTCACGATGGCGCGGGCGAGCGGATGGTCCGACGGGCGCTCCACCGCGGCCGCCCACCCCAGGACGTCATCCCGTACGAACCCGGGGGCCGGGACGATCCGGGTGACCGAGGGCCGCCCCTCGGTCAGGGTGCCGGTCTTGTCGACGACGAGGGTGTCGACCTTCTCCATCCGCTCGAGTGCCTCCGCGTTCTTGATCAGGACACCGAGGGTGGCCCCACGGCCGACGCCCACCATGATCGACACGGGCGTGGCGAGCCCGAGCGCACAGGGGCAGGCGATGATCAGGACGGCGACCGCGACGATGAGGGCGTGCGTGAGCCGAGGCTCAGGCCCCACGGTGCCCCAGACGACGGCGGCGACGACGGCGATGAGCAGGACGGCCGGGACGAACCAGGCCGCGACCCGGTCGGCCGTTCGCTGGATGGGTGCCCGCGACCGCTGCGACTCCGCGACCATCTGGACGATCCGAGCCAGCATCGTGTCGCGGCCGACCTTGTCGGCCCGAATGACCAGGGACCCGGTCTGGTTCAGGGTGCCGCCGATCACGGTGTCGCCCGTGGTCTTGGTGACCGGCATCGACTCGCCGGTGACCAGGGCCTCGTCGAGCGCGGAGCGGCCGTCCTCCACGGTGCCGTCCACCGGGACCTGCTCGCCCGGTCGAATCCGGAGCCGGTCCCCGATCCGCACCAGGTCCAGGCTGACCTGCTCCTCGGTGCCGTCCGCGTCGAGTCGGTGCGCGGTCTTGGGGGTCAGGTCCAGCAGGGCTCGGATGGCCCCGGAGGTCTGGTCGCGGGCCCGCAGCTCGAGCACCTGACCCAGCAGCACCAGCACGGTGATGACCGCCGCTGCCTCGAAGTAGACGTCTACGGTGCCGTCCATGCCCCGGAAGGAGTCGGGGAACAACCCCGGGGCGACGGTGGCGATGACGCTGAACAGCCAGGCCACACCGGTTCCCATCGCGATCAGGGTGAACATGTTTAGCTTCAGGGTGCGGACCGAGGTCCAGCCTCGGGTGAAGAACGGCCAGCCCGCCCACAGCACGACCGGCGTGGCCAACACCAGCTGGATCCACGTCGATACCGTCGGAGCCACCACCTTATGCAACGTCGGGAACAGGTGGCCGCCCATCTCCAGCACGACGACCGGGATCGACAGGATCAGGGCGATCCGGAACCTCCGCCGCATGTCGGCCAGCTCGGCGCTCGGGCCCGACTCTGCCGTCACGACCACCGGCTCGAGCGCCATCCCGCAGATCGGGCAGGCGCCGGGGCCGGGCTGCCGGATCTCCGGGTGCATCGGGCAGGTGTACTCGACTTGCTGTTCAGTGGAAGCCGCGGCCGGCTGCACCACAACCTGGGCGTTCTCGGTGGCATCGGCGTACGCCGTCGGGTCGGCATCGAAACGAGCCCGGCAGTGCTCCGAGCAGAAGTAGTACGTGGCCCCCAGATGGGTCGAGCGCGGGCCGCCCGCTGCAGGGTCTGCTTCCATGCCGCACACGGGGTCCTGTACCAGGGGGGCCGGGGCGTCGGACGGTTGCAGACGAGAGTGGCTGGTCATACCGCGATGGTACCCCCCTAGGGTATCCAGCAGAAGGCCCATCGCCAGAGTTTCGCGGGTCTACCCCCGAGGGAACGGCCCCCCCACAGTCCAGGTTCCCGGTGACCACCCCTGAGCAGCCCGTACGGCAGACCTCAGCGTGGGGTCGGGGGGCCGTCATCACGCGCTCCTCCGACGGGGTGGGAGCAGATCGTCGGTCCTG
>JAOPXW010000265.1 GCA_025964935.1 Friedmanniella sp.
GGCCGGCCGGTGGCACCGGCGCTGCGCGCGCTGGCCGAGCCCCGTCGGGAGCCGCCGGCCTGAGCCGTACAGCCTCGGCGTACGGCCGGGGTCAGGGGTGGAGGGGCGGCAGGCCGGGCGGGCCGGCGAAGTCGCGCAGCCACTCCGTGTCGGTGGTGGGAAGCAGGTGCTGCAGGGCCCCGCGGTGCGACCAGCGTGAGGCGGTGAACAGCAGCTCACGCCGGAGCTTGGCCATCGGCGCGCCCAGGTGGGAGAGCAGCTTGTCGCGCCGCCCGACCCGCCAGTAGGGGTCGCTGGCCAGCCGGCGGGTCAGGGTGAGCTGCTCCTCGTACTGGCTGCGGAGCCGCTGCGAGGACGCCGAGTTGGCGCTGGCCCGGAAGGCGGCCAGCGTCTCGGGCATCCCCAGGAAGTCGCCGTACGCCAGCAGCTTGACCCACAGGTCGAGGTCCATCGGGAAGACCAGGCTGCCGTCGAAGCCGCCGACCGCGTCGAAGTCGCGGCGTCGGAACATCACCGCCGAGGACTCCCCGATGGGGTTGCCGCCGTTGCGCACGACCCGGGCCACCACCTGTCGGCCCGTGTAGCGGCCGACCAGCCCCCGCAGCCCGGTGTTGGCCGCCAGCACCTGGCCGCCGTCGTCGAGCAGGTGTCGTCGGCTGGCGACCACCGCGAGCCGGGCGTCGGCCTCCAGCAAGGCCGCCTGACGGGCCACCGCGGACGGGTGCACCAGGTCGTCGGCGCAGACGATCTTGACCAGGGGGGCGGTGCTGAGCTCCACCACCCGGTTCCAGTTGTCGGGCAGCGAGAGGGTGGCGTCGTTGTGCAGCAGCCGGACCCGGGGGTCACCGATGGCCTCCACCAGCGCCGAGGTCCCGTCGGTGCTCGCGTTGTCGAGGACCACCACCTCGACCGACGGCGAGGTGTCGGCCAGGATGCACCGCAGGGTGGTCGCGATGTAGGGCTCGGCCTCGTACGCAGGAATGCAGACCGAGACACGCGGAGTCGGCACACCGGTCCCTTCGTCGGCGGATGCGAGGCCCATCACGCGAACTGTATCGGCTACCGGGCCACCCTGCCGGGTCACTCCGCCGTAGCCGGGCGCTCGTCGCGGCTGTGCGCAAGCCGGACCCGGAGCGGCTCCCCGTTGGTAGGGTTCTGACCGAAGACCTGCCGTCAGCCCGGCTCGTACGACGGGGTCCCCGGCCGCTCACGGTCGGCGGGAGCCGGGCAGCAGGTCCGGACCAGACCCGAGTTCGGAGACCTTGTGAGCCAGCTGAAGACCGTCAGCCGTACCCGCCGTACGGGGGACCGCGCGTGAGCGGCCCCACGACCTCGGTGGTGGTCTGCGCCTACACCCTGAAGCGCTGGGACGACCTCGTGGCCGCCGTCACCTCGGCCGCCGGTCAGGACCCGGCCCCCGACGAGCTCTGGCTGGTGGTGGACCACAACGAGGAGCTCCTGGCCCGGGCCCGAGCCGAGCTGGTGCCGCGGGTGCCGAGCCTCCGCGTGGTGCCGAACACCCGCAAGCAGGGTCTGTCCGGGGGCCGCAACACCGCCCTGGAGCTGGTCGGGGCCGAGGTCGTGGTCTTCCTCGACGACGACGCCCAGGCCGAGCCCGGCTGGCTGAAGGCCCTGTCGGAGCCCTATCGGGACCCGAACGTGATCGCCGTCGGCGGGGTGGCCAAGCCCCGCTGGCCCCAGGGCCACGACCGCCCGGTCACGCTGCCGGCCGCGCCCGACGCCGCCGACTCGTGGGCCTCGCGCGGGGAGCTGGACTGGGTCGTCGGCTGCACCTACGCCGGGCAGCCCCTCCAGACCGCGGAGGTCCGCAACCTGATGGGGTGCAACATGTCCTTCCGGCGGTCGGTGTTCGCCGACCTGGACGGGTTCTCCGAGAGCCTCGGCCGGGTGGGCACCATCCCGCTGGGCTGCGAGGAGACCGAGCTGTGCATCCGGGCCACGGCCCGGCACCCGGGCTCGCGCATCCTGTTCGTGCCCGAGGCGCGGATCCGCCACCATGTCAGCGAGGACCGGCTCACCTGGTCCTACCTGCGGCGGCGCTGCTTCGCCGAGGGGGTCTCCAAGGCGGCCGTGGCCACCATGGTCGCGCCCGGGGCGGCGCTGTCGACCGAGCGCACCTACACGACCCGGGTGCTGCCCGGCGGGGTGCTGCGTGAGATCGGTCACGCCCGTCGCGGCGACCGTCGTGGCTGGTCCGGCGCGGCGGCCATCGTGGTCGGGCTGGCCTGGACGGTGGCCGGCTACGCCCGGGGTCGGGTCGGCACGCGTGGACTGCCCGCGCCCGAGCGGGCGCCGATCGCCCTGGCCGGCACCAGCTCGCCCGACCCTGGCTGACCCTGCGTCCCCGGCACCCCGGCTGACGTCGGCCGGGGGCACCCGGGCCGGACCGCGTGACCGCGGTGGTTCGAGGCCACACGATGAGAGGTGGAGGCCGTTTCCACCTAAACTGACGACGTTGACCGCGGCAATCTCGAGCTGATGAGGTAGGTAGTGACCATGCAGGGATCCGGCACCGGTCGGGACCACGCGGCCGACGTGGCCGCGTCCGACGGGCCGTCGGCCGGACCTCCGGCCGCCGCTCCGGCTCCGGGCGACCTGATGTGCACCGAGGTCGAGCTCTCCGCACCGCCGGTCGCGCAGGACACCGACGGGGTCAGCCGGGTCCGGGTGCTGGCCCGCCTGCACCACATCCCGCTCGGCTTCGTCGAGGTGGACGCCGACCTGCTGGCCCGACCCGAGGAGCTCTCGACCCTCGTCGTGGCCCGGCTCGAGGCGGAGGTCCGGCAGCACCTGTCCGAGGACGGGCTGGCGCCGGCCGAGCAGACCGACCTGCTGACCGCGGTCCGGCAGCCCTGCCCCCGACCGGACGCCGACGAGCACGTGAGCGTCGTGATCGGGACCCGCAACCGGGCCGAGCACGTCCGAGGCTGCCTGGAGCAGCTGCTCCGGCTGGACTACCCCAGCTTCGACGTGATCGTGGTGGAGAACGGGTCGCACAACAACGACACCGAGGTGGCCTTCGCCGAGACCGTCGGCACCGACAGCCGCTTCCGCTACCTCAACCTGGACCGGGCCGGGGTCTCCCGGGCCCGGAACGCCGGCATGTGGGCGGCCCGGGGCCCGCTGGTCGCCTTCATCGACGACGACGTCCGGGTGGACACGTTCTGGCTGCAGGGCGTGGCCCGGGCCTTCCGCCGCAGCCCTGACATCGTCTGCGTGACGGGCCTGATCGCCACCCGCTCGATCGCGGGCCCCGAGCAGCTCTACTTCGACTCCCGCGTCTCCTGGGCCTCCAACCTGCAGCCCCGGGTCTTCCACCCCACCAGCGACGACCCGCTGCACCCGTGGGCGGCGGGCCGCTTCGGCGCCGGGGCCAACATGGCGTTCCGGCTGGAGGCCGTACGTCGCCTCGGGGGCTTCGACGAGAACCTCGGCCCGGGCACCAAGGCCAAGGGCGGGGAGGACATCGACCTCTTCGTCCGGGCCCTGCGAGCCGGCGGGGACCTCGCCTACGACCCGGCCGCCCTGGCCTGGCACATCCACCGCTCCGACGCCGCCGGGCTCGAGCAGCAGATGTTCGGCTACGGGGTGGGCCTGACCGCCTACCTGACCAAGCACGCGGTGCACCCCTCGGTGGCGCTGGAGATGCTGGTCAAGACACCCAGGGCGGTCCGGCACGTGCTGCGGGTGACCCGGACGCCCGCCCGCGACGGGGTTCAGGGCCCGGCCGCCCGGCGCTACCGGCGGATCGAGCTCACCGGGATGGTGCTGGGACCCCTGTACTACCTCCGGTCGCGGCTCGCCGGTCGCGGATCCTCGGTCAAGGCGTGAGCGTCCTCAGCCTCCTCAAGGCGGCCCGGCACCCCACCGCCGCTCCGACGTCGGTCGAAGCCGTCCCGACCCCGCTGACCGGCCCCGGACTGTGCACCCCGCGGGGACGACTGGTGGTGGCGATCGCCACCGTCGGCCTGTTCGTCTGGGGTCAGCTCGGACCCGCGCTGGGCTGGGACAACCTCGGCCAGGTGTGCACCACGCTCTTCCTGCAGTTCGGCCCGGGCGCGGCGCTGGTCCTGTTCCTGCAGCCGCGCCGCTGGTCGGTCTTCGCCCTCGTCTCGCTCGTCGTCGGGCCGAGCATCCTGATCGTGGTCGGGATGGCGGCCGCCCTGTCGGGGGCGCTCTCGTTCTCGGCCGCCGGCGGTCTGCTGACCGTCGTCACGCTGCTGGCGGTGGTCCTCGCCGGGGTCCGGGACGCGCGGGGGGTGGGCGACCCGGAGAGCCCGTCGCCGACCGGCGGCAGCTGGGAGGACCCCGCCCCCGCCGTCCGCGCCCAGCCCGCCGACCGGGCCCTGGCCATCCGCTTCGGCCCGTCCGTGCTCGCCGTCGTGGGCCTCGCGCTCGCCGTCGGTGCCGCCCTGGCCCA
>JAOPXW010000314.1 GCA_025964935.1 Friedmanniella sp.
GCGGCGCCGAGCACGTCGTCCATGGAGTGGCAGATCCGGCTCTGGGCCACCTCGCCCGGGCCGCCCGCCACGCCGGTGAGGTTCTCGACGATCTCCTTGAACTGCTGCCGGTTCTCCCCGCGCTGGATGGCGTCGAAGGAGGCGCCGATCATCTCGACGCCGTACTTCTCCAGCACGCCGTTCTCGTGCAGGGCGACGGCGGCGTTCAGCGCGGTCTGCCCGCCGAGGGTGGCCAGCAGCGCGTCGGGCCGCTCGAGCTCGATCACCCGCTCGACGAACTCGGGGGTGATCGGCTCGAGGTAGGTGGCGTCGGCGAACTCGGGGTCGGTCATGATCGTCGCCGGGTTCGAGTTGACCAGGATCACCCGGAAGCCCTCGGCGCGCAGCACCCGGCAGGCCTGGGTGCCGGAGTAGTCGAACTCGCAGGCTTGGCCGATGACGATCGGGCCGGACCCGATGACCAGGACGGAGGAGATGTCGGTACGGCGTGGCATCAGTTGCTCCCGGTGCGGTGGTCGGCCATCACGTCGGTGAAACGGTCGAAGAGGTAGCTGGCGTCGTGCGGGCCGGCGGCCGCCTCCGGGTGGTACTGGACGGAGAAGGCCAGGATCCGGCCGTCGGCGTTGCGGAGCTCGAGGCCCTCGACGACCTGGTCGTTGAGTCCGACGTGGCTGACGCGGGCCAGCCCGTACGGGGTCGTGGTCTCCCCCTCCAGCGGGGCGTCGACGGCGAAGCCGTGGTTGTGGGCGGTGATCTCGACCTTGCGGGTGCCGAGGTCCATCACGGGCTGGTTGATGCCGCGGTGGCCGTAGCCCAGCTTGTAGGTGTCGAAGCCCAGCGCCCGACCGAAGAGCTGGTTGCCGAAACAGATGCCGAAGTACGGGATCCCGGCCTCCAGGGTGGCCTGCAGGATCTCGACCGGACCCTCGGTGGCCCCGGGGTCCCCGGGGCCGTTGGAGAAAAAGACGCCGTCGGGCTCCAGAGCGGCGACGTCGGCGAAGCTCGCGGTGGCGGGCAGTACGTGCACCTCGATCCCCCGGCGGGCCATCAGCGTCGGCGTCATCGACTTGATGCCCAGGTCGAGGGCGACGACCCGGTAGCGCTGCTCGCCCTCGGCGGGGACGACGTACGCGGCCTTGGTCGACACCTCGGCGGCCAGGCTGGCGCCGGCCATGCTCGGGGTGGCGAGGACACGCTCCAGCAGGGCGGCGGGGTCGGTCTCGACACTGGAGAGGCCGACCCGCATGGCTCCGCGGTCCCGCAGGTGACGGGTCAGGGCGCGGGTGTCCACGTCGCACAGGCCGACCACGCCCTGCGCCTTGAGCTCGGCGTCCAGGCTCCGGCGCGACCGCCAGTTGGAGGGCACCCGGGCGGCGTCGCGGATGACGTAGCCCGCCACCCAGATCCGGCCGCTCTCGTCGTCCTCGTCGTTCCAGCCCGTGTTGCCGATGTGCGGAGCCGTGGCCACGACGACCTGACGGTGGTAGCTCGGGTCGGTCAGGGTCTCCTGATAGCCCGACATGGCGGTGGCGAAGACCGCCTCACCGAAGGTCTCGCCGACCGCACCGAAGGCGTGTCCGCGGAACGTTCGTCCGTCCTCCAGCACCAGCAGCGCGGGGGGTCGGGGACCACGGGGGTCGGGAGGGGGCGCGCTTGACTCGGCAGCGAACATGACCGTCCTTTCCTGCCTCACTGGACAGGTCTTAAAGGTTGGTAGACCGCCCATGAGGTTATCAGTCCGAGACCTCCACCCCGGACACCCGAGACGCCCGTACGGCCCCCGTCCGCCCCCTGTGGGCAACCTCACGTCGTTCTCGCGCCGCCCTCCTGGGGTGAGTGCATAGCGGTGCTATATAGTTGTGTGCAACACCCATCCACCCCGTGCGAAAGACCTGCCGACGCCGATGACGCTCACCGCCCCACCCCAGACCGCTCCCACCACCGCCGCCGCGCCCGCGGTCGCCCCGGCCGGGCTGACCCACCGCCAGATCCTGGAGGTGATGACCGGTCTGCTGGCCGCCCTGTTCACCGCCCTGATCTCCTCGACCATCGTCTCGACCGCGCTGCCGACGATCATGTCCGACCTGCACGGCACGCAGCGGCAGTACACCTGGGTGATCACGGCCTCCCTGCTGGCCATGACCATCACCACCCCGATCTGGGGCAAGCTGTCGGACCTGTTCAACAAGAAGCTGCTGATCCAGATCTCGATCGTGCTCTTCGTGGCCGGCTCCGTCGGGGCGGGCTTCTCCCAGACCGTGCCGCCGATGATGGCGTTCCGGGCCGTACAGGGTGTCGCGATGGGGGGCCTGGTCGCCCTGGCCCAGTCGATCATGGGCTCGATCATCCCGCCGCGGCAGCGGGGTCGCTACAGCGGCTACATGGGTGCGGTGATGGCGGTCAGCACGGTCTCGGGACCGCTGCTGGGCGGGGTCATCACCGACAGCCTGAACTGGCGCTGGTGCTTCTTCGTCTGCATCCCGCTGGCCGTCGTCTCGCTGGTCCTGCTGCAGATCACCCTGCACCTGCCGACCCGTCGTCGCCACGTCCGGATCGACTACCTGGGTGCGGTGCTGATCGCCATCGTCGCGGCGCTGCCGATGCTCTGGGTCACCTTCGCCGGCAGCGACTTCGCCTGGGTCTCCTGGACCTCGGCCGCCTACCTGGGCGGGTTCGTCCTGGCCGTGGTGCTCGCGATCGTCACCGAGCTCAAGGTCAGCGAGCCCATGGTCCCGATCCGGGTGCTGCGCAACCGCACCACCCTGCTGATGATCCTGGCCAGCGTCGGGGTGGGCGTCGCGATGTTCGGCAGCGGCACCTTCATGACCCAGTACTTCCAGCTCGCCGGCGGCAACAGTCCGACCCGCGCCGGGCTGATGACCATCCCCCTGATCATCGCCCAGATGCTGACCTCGACCCTCGGTGGCCAGCTGGTCAGCCGGACGGGCCGCTGGAAGCCGCTGATGGTCCTCGGGTCCGTCATGCTCGTCATCGGCCTGGCCGGGATGTCCACGCTGGACCACACCACGCCGTACTGGCGGGTGGCGATCTTCATGTCCGTGATGGGGGTCGGGATCGGCGCCCTGGTGCAGAACATCGTGCTCGCCGTCCAGAACACCGTCGACGTCTCCCAGGTCGGGGCCACCTCGGCCACCGTCTCCTTCTTCCGCTCTCTCGGCGGCGCGGTCGGGGTCGCCGTCCTCGGCGCCGTCCTGGCCAACCACGTGACCAGCGGGGTGACCAGGGGCCTGCAGGCCGCCGGGGTCAGCACCGCCGGCGGGCAGGCCGGGACGCTGGACCTCAAGGACCTGCCCGGCCCCGTCCGCGAGATCGTCCGGGCCGCGTACGGCGACTCGTTCGGGGTGCTCTTCCTGATCGCAGCGGTCGTCTCGGTCGTCACCCTGGTCGCGGTCCTGCTGGTCCGGGAGGTTCCGCTGCGCGACACGGTCGAGCTCGCGGCTCCGGCGGCTGATGCAGGCTCGGCTTCGGGTGCGGTGACGGAGGCGGGTGCGGTGCGGGTCCGCCAGGTGTGAGGCCCAGGCGAGTTGTGGAGAAGATCCTGCCCGGTAGTCCGAGCCGAATCTTCTCCAGAACTCGCCGGCGTGCCCTAGAAGACACGAGAGCCCCCGCCCTGATGGGCGGGGGCTCTCGCGGTTCGGCGGGCTCAGGCGGTGGCGGCCGGTGCCTTGGTGCTGGCGATGGTGCCGAGCAACCCGCTGAGGTAGGCCGGCGAGTCGTCGGTGGAGAGGTCGGAGACCAGAGCGACCGCCTCGGAGATGGCGACGGCGTCCGGGATGGCGACGTGGTCGATCTCGAAGACGGCGATCCGGGCGGCCGTCCGGTCGACGCGCGGCATCCGCCGCAGGCTCCAGCCGTCGGAGATGCACGCCTCGATCCGGGAGTCGATCTCGGACCGGTGCGCCATGACGCCACGGACGAGCTCGCTGGTGTAGTCCCGTACGGGTGGGTCGGCCGCCTCGGTCCGAGCGTCCAGGGTGTCGAGCGGGTCGACCCCGCGCAGGTCAGCCTCGAAAAGGATGTCCAGGGCGCGCTTGCGGGCCTTGCTGCGGGTCGAGGTGCCGACCCGGGTCGTCCGGGCGGGGTTCGACGGGCTGGCGGCGGAAGCGGGTTCGGACAAGACGGTCAGCCGACGCGGCCCAGGTAGTCACCCGTACGGGTGTCCACCTTGACCTTCTCGCCGTTGACGATGAAGAGCGGGACCTGGATCTGCAGGCCAGTCTCGACCGTGGCGGGCTTCGTGCCGCCGGTGCTGCGGTCGCCCTGCAGGCCCGGCTCGGTGTAGGTCACGACGAGCTCGACCGAGGCCGGGAGGTCGATGTAGAGCGGGGCACCCTCGTGGATCGCCACGGTGGCGATCTGCTCCTCGAGCAGGTAGTTCTTGGCGTCGCCCACCGTGTCGTCAGCGATCGAGATCTGCTCGTAGGTGCCGGTGTCCATGAAGACGAAGCCGGCGCCGTCGTGGTAGAGGTACTGCATGTCGCGCCGGTCGACGCTGGCGGTGTCGACCTTGGTGTCGGAGTTGAAGGTCCGGTCGACCACCTTGCCGGTGAGGACGTGCTTCAGCTTGGTCCGCACAACGGTGTTGCCCTTGCCCGGCTTGTGGTGCTGGAACCAGACCACGGACCAGAGCTGGCCGTCCAGGTCGAGGACCATGCCGTTCTTCAGATCATTCGTCGACGCCACGCGTACGTACCCTTCTGTCTTCATGTAGTGCCCGCCGACCGAGGTTCAGGCGAGGGCAGCGGCCCAGTTTAGACCACCCGGCCGCGTCGGGACGACCACGCCGACGGGGCTGGTCGTCCACAGCCGCTCGCGGCCGGACGTTGTCCACAGATCTCCGCCGGCCCCTGGTGTCCGTGCTCCGGAGCCCGCATCGTGGGCGGATGGAAAGAGGGAGCGGGCCGCGCCGCCGGGGCGGGACGTACCTGCTCGCGGGCTCCTGGCCAGGTGCCGACGGTAATGACGGGGTCCGTACGAAACCGGCTCTGACCAGGGGGGTGACACCGGCGCCGGCGGTGTGCCATCGTGTCGGCTTCGGACGGGGAGTCGGGCCATGCTGATGGGGAAGCTCAGTCGGGTGCTCGTGACCGTGACCCTGGTGGGTCTGGTCGCGGGCGGCTGCACGCCTTCCGCCGAGCCCACCCCGACCCCCTCCCCCACCAGCCCGAGCCCGACCGAGTCGGACCTCGAGCGGCAGCAGCGCGTGGACTACGAGGCGGCTGAGAAGGCCTACCGGACCTTCCGCGCCGAGTACCGGAGGGTGCAGCACAGAGGCGGTGCCGGGCGAGCGACCGAAATGATGCTCGCGACTGCGGGCGGGCCGTACCTCGCGGAATTCACGAGAGCGGTCCAGGCGTATGCGGGGCTTGAGAACCACGAGGAGGGCTCAGAAGTGACCGTTTACGTCAAGCGCGGTGGCTATACGCCCGAAGCGTTGACCCTGGACGTGTGCGAGGACGATCGGTCCGTTCAGGTCCTTGACAAGGCCGGCCACAGCTTCGGGCCCGGGGAAATTCGCCAGATTGCGATCGAGGTTCGCAAGGTTGGGGCGGCTTGGAAACTGTGGGCTGGGAAGGGGCGCAAGGTGAAGTCGTGTTAGGAGGCGGCATTCGGGCTGCGGCCAGCCTGATGCTGACGGCCACCCTAGTTTTACTGCCTGGTTTGGCATCCGCTGAGTCTGGTGGTGGAGCTTCAACGAACCGGACTGACGCTCGCGTATCGGCTTGGGTCAAGAAGCACGCTGCGCGCCACAGAGCAACCGAGCAGAATCGTCTAACTCGCGCGAACGTGACGGGCCGCCGAGCCACCCGGACGTCTGTCCAGGACTCAAGCACCGTGTGGGCGGACCAGGTCCGTGCGGTGAACGCCGCCAACCGGGCGGCGTCGCTGGCCTACGAGTCGTGCGTGGAATCCGCGGCGGCGTTCGGGTGCGGGCGGTTGCGGCTCCTAGCGCTGCCGGCGGCCCTGCCCACCGATCCCAAGGTCAAGGGCAAGGCGAAGGCGGCGCAGCCGCCGGCCGCCGTGCTGGCCCCCGAGGAGATCGCCTACGCCGCGGTGGCCCAGCTCCGACTGACCCCGCCGCGGCCGATGATCGGCCCGCCACCCGAGCTCAACGAGTGGAAGATGGCCGCGGTCGGCTATCCACTGTGGCTCTGGGCCGAGGGCGACCTCAACCCGGCCCCGGTGTCGGACTCCGTCTTCGACATCGCCGTCTCCCTCGACGCGCGGCTGACCAAGGTGGTGTTCGACATGGGCGACGGGCACAAGGTCGTCTGTACCGACCTCCAGCACCGCTGGGTCCAGGGCCGCGTGGCCCCCGGGACACCCTCCCCCGCCTGTGGCTACGCCTACCCACGCCCGTCACTGCCCAACGGCAGCTACACGATCACCGCGCACGCCGTCTGGGCGATCGACTGGACGATCAACGGGACTCGGGGGACCCTGCCCCTCTTCCAGGACGCCACGACCGAGGTGCCGGTGGGTGAGCTGCAGGTCCTCATCCGCTGACCTCGGCCCTGCCCGCGCGGTACACGCACCCTGCCCACGCGAGGGCCACTCCCTGCCCGCGCGGTGCCCGCTCCCTGCCGCAACAACGAGCTAGCGGGCCACCGCGGCGTACGCCCGCTCGAGCAGCTCGGGCGCCGGGGCGGAGAGGATCTGCGCGCTGGCCACCCCGTCGAGGACCACGAACCGCAGGGTGGAGCCCCGGGTCTTCTTGTCCAGCCCCATGGTGGCCAGCAGTTCGGCGAAGGCCCCCGCCTCGTAGGACACCGGCAGCCCGACCAGCTCGAGCAGCTCCCGGTGCCGCGCCGCCGTGGCGTCGTCCAGCAGCCCGGCCAGCCGCGCCAGCTCGGCCACGAAGACCATGCCGACGCTGACGGCCTCGCCGTGCCGCCAGCGGTACTGCTCCCGCCGCTCGACCGCGTGCCCCAGGGTGTGCCCGTAGTTGAGCAGCTCCCGGCCCACGTTGCTGCCCACCGACGTGGCCTCGCGCAGGTCGGCTGACACCACCGTCGCCTTGACCCGGATCGCCCGCTCGACCAGCTCGCGCAGCATCGGTGAGTCGGGCCGTACGGCGGCCTCCGGGTCCCCCTCGATCAAGGCCAGGATCTGCCGGTCGGCGATGAACCCGGCCTTGATCACCTCGGCCAGCCCGCCGACCAGGTCGGCGTGCGGCAGCGTGGCCAGCACGTCGAGGTCACACACCACCCCGAGCGGCTCGTAGAAGCACCCCACCAGGTTCTTGCCCTCGGGGGTGTTGATCCCGGTCTTCCCGCCCACGGCCGCGTCCACCATGGCCAGCAGACTGGTCGGAACCGTGACCAGGCCGACCCCCCGCAACCAGGTGGCGGCCACGAACCCCGCGAGGTCGGTGGTCGAGCCGCCGCCGACGCCGATCACGGCGTCGGAGCGGGTGAACCCCGCCTGACCCAGGACCGACCAGCAGCGGGCGGCCACCTCGGCGGTCTTGGCCGCCTCAGCGTCCGGCACGTCGATCCGGGTCACCTCGAGCCCAGCCGTAGCCAGCCCGTGCACGACGTGCTCGGCCAGCCGGATCAGTGTCGGCGGGTGGATCACCGCGACCCGCTGCACCCCGCTCCCGAGCAGGTCGGCCAGCCCACCGAGGAGGCCGTGACCCACCAGCACCTCGTACGGCTGCTCCGCGTTGACCGGGATCCGGGTCAGGTCAGGCATCAGCGTCCCCGTTCGCCAGGATGAGGTCGACGACGGCACCCGGCCGCAGGTCGTCGGTCGCGATCGTCTCGGTCGCCACCTCGGCGTAGAGCGGCGTCCGCTCCTGCAGCAGGGCCATCAGCCGCCCGCGGACGTTGCCCAGCAGCAGCGGTCGGGCGGCGTTCAGCCCGACCCGCTGGACCGCGTGCGCCGCGGTCACCTGCAGCCACACCACCCGGTGTCCGCGCAGCGCCTCCCGCGTCACCGGCGACAGCACCGCGCCGCCACCCAGTGACAGCACCCCGGAGCCCTCGAGGACCTCGGCGGTGGTGGCCTCCTCGAAGGCCCGGAAGACCGCCTCCCCGTCGTCGGCGAAGATCGCGGCCACCGACTTCCCGACCCGCTGCTCGATCAGCACGTCGACGTCGACGAAGGGCAGCCCCAACCGGGAGGCCAGCAGCCGACCCACCGTGGACTTTCCCGCCCCCGGTGCCCCGACCAGGACGACCGGCCCGGTCACCGGGTCGGGGTGTCGGCGTGGACGGTCAGACCGCGGTCGGCGATCTGCTTCAGGTACGCCTCGTAGTTGCGCTTGGTCTCCCCGACCGAGTCGCCGCCGAACTTCTCGACCACCGCGTTGGCGATGACCAACGCCACCATCGCCTCGGCCACCACCCCGGCGGCCGGCACGGCGCAGACGTCGGAGCGCTGGTGGTGGGCCACCGCCGCCTCGCCGGTGGCGGTGTCCACGGTCCGCAGCGCCCGCGGCACCGTGGCGATCGGCTTCATGGCCGCCCGGACCCGCAGCACCTCGCCGGTGCTCATGCCGCCCTCGGTGCCGCCGGAGCGGTGCGAGGCCCGGGTGATGCCGTCCGGTCCGACCAGGATCTCGTCGTGGGCCAGGCTGCCGCGGGTCCGGGCCAGCTCGAACCCGTCCCCGACCTCCACCCCCTTGATGGCCTGGATCCCCATCAGCGCCCCGGCCAGCTGGGAGTCCAGACGGCGGTCCCAGTGCACGTGCGAGCCCAGGCCCGGCGGGAGCCCCCAGACCACCACCTCGACCACGCCGCCCAGGGTGTCGCCGTCCTTCTGCGCCGCCTCGACCTCGGCGATCATCGCCGCGCTGGCGGCCCGGTCGAAGCACCGCACCGGGTCGTCGTCGATCAGGGCCAGGTCGTCCAGGGTCGGCAGCACGCCGCCGGGCGCCGAGACGGTGCCGAGCTCGGTGACGTGGCTGAGCACGGTCACCCCCAGCGCCTGCTGCAGGAAGTTCGTCGCCACCCGACCCAGGGCGACCCGGGCCGCGGTCTCGCGGGCGCTGGCCCGCTCCAGGATGGGCCGGGCCTCGTCGAAGTCGTACTTCTGCATGCCGGCCAGGTCGGCATGACCGGGTCGCGGGCGGGTCAGGGCAGCGTTCCGGGCCTGTCCGGCGAGGACATCGGGGTCGACCGGGTCGGCCGACATGACGGTCTCCCACTTCGGCCACTCGGTGTTGCCCACCTGGATCGCGACCGGCCCGCCCTGGCTCTCACCGTGACGAACCCCGCCGAGGAAGGTGACGGCATCGGCTTCGAACTTCATCCGCGCGCCCCGGCCGAAGCCGAGCCGCCGCCGGGCCAGGGCCGCCGTGACATCCTCGGTCCGCACCTGGACGTGGGCGGGCAGTCCTTCGAGGATCGCCACCAGGGCAGGACCGTGCGACTCGCCTGCCGTCAGCCATCTGAGCATGGGGAGCAGTCTTCCACGCTCAGCCGCCCGCACCGGGCCTCGTCTGCATGCCGACCGACCCGGCGCGGCGGGCGAGCTCGGCCCGCCCGGCGTCCAGCAGCAGTCCGGGCGGCACCGTCTGCCCGGTCATGGCCTCCAGCTGCAGGAGGGCCTGACCCACGAGCAGGTCGAGGCCGTTCAGGACCGTACGCCCGGCCCGCTCGGCCGCCACGGCCAGCACGGTCGGCCACGGGTCATAGACGGCGTCGAAGACCACCGGGGCGCTGGCGGCCACGGCGTCCGCGATGCCGTCCGCGGCCCCGGAGGTCGCGGTGCACACGACCAGGTCCGCCTCGGGCAGGTCCGGGCTCCACGCCCGCAGGCTCACCTCGACGCCGAGCCGCTGGCCCAGCTCGACCAGCGGCGCGGCGCGGGCCGGCGTACGGGCGACGACGACGACCCGGCCCGCCCCCAGCTGGGCGGCCGAGATCAGGCTCGACCGGGCGGTGGCTCCGGCTCCCAGGACGGTGACCCTGTCGCAGCCCCCGGCGGGGACGACCTGGCGGACCGCCCAGGCCAGACCGCCGACGTCGGTGTTCAGGACCCGGCGGGACCCGTCCGGTTCGAACACCAGGGTGTTGGCGGCTCCGGCCAACCGAGCGACCTCGTCCACCTCACCCAGGGCCAGCGCCGCCTCCTTGAGGGGCATGGTCAGGCTCAGGCCGCGCCACTCCGGGCCGCAGGCGGCCACGAACCCGGCCAGACCGGCCGCCTCGACCTCGAACCGGTCGTAGGTCCAGTCCAGCCCCAGGGCGGCGTACGCGGCCCGGTGCAGCGCCGGCGAGAGCGAGTGCTGGATGGGCGAGCCCAGCACCGCGCAGCGGCGCGGCTCAGCTGTCACAGCGCCCGGGGTGACTGGTGCACCAGGACACGAACTCGAGGCGGATCTTCTCGAACTCGGCGTCGGTCGTGGCGAACTTGGTCTCCCCGGTGTCGAAGTCGACCGTGGTGAAGTAGAGCCACTTGCCGTTCGCGGGGTTGGCGGCGGCGTCCAGCGCCGCCTTCCCGGGAGCCGAGATCGGCCCGGGCGGCAGGCCCGTACGGTTGTAGGTGTTGTACTTCGAGGTGCTCGCCCGGTCCTTGGGCGTGGTGGTGTTGGTCTTCAGGTTCTCGGCGTAGATGACGGTGGAGTCGAGCCCCAGCGGCATGCCCGCATCGAGCCGGTTGTAGAGGACCCGCGCCACCTTGGCCCGGTACTCGTCCTTGTTCACCTCGCGCTCGATGATGCTGGCCACGATCAGCGCCTCGTACGGGGTCACCTTGGTCTTCTTCGCCCCCGCCTCGAAGCCGATCTGCTGCGCCTGGAGCTTGTACTGGCTGACCATCTGCTTCATCACCGAGGTGGCGGTCGCGTTGGAGGTCAGCTCGTAGGTGTCGGGGAAGAGGAAGCCCTCGGGGCGGTTCTTCGCGTACCCGGGCAGCCCCAGGTCGCCGGGCTTCTTCAGCGCCGACTCGAAGGCCGACTTCTTGATCTTGGTCTCCTTGACCAGCGTGTCCACCTGGTCGGTGAGCCGCAGCCCCTCGGGGATGGTGAACTGCAGCCGGACCCGCGAGTCACCCGGGTTGATCAGCAGCCGCAGGGCGTCGACGGCCCGCATCTGGGTGCGCATCAGGTAGCGGCCGGGCTGCACGCTCGTGGCCCGGGACTCGGTCCGGACGGCGGCGTCCCAGGCCTTGGCCGACTTGATCACGTCCGCCCGGGCCAGCACCCCGCCGATCTCGTCCAGCGAGGCGCCGTCGGGGATGGTGACGGTGATGGCGGTCTTGCCCGGCCCCGGGTAGTCCGGGACCTGGCCGAAGCTGGTGAGGAAGTCGCTGGTCTTGTTCCAGACGAACAAGCCCCCGAAGATCAGCACGGCGGCGGCGACCACGACGGCCAGGCAGCCCTTGCCCTTGTGCACGAACTCTCTTGCCTGGCTCGGTTTGACGTCCGGGTCGAGCATGGATGACACGCTGGTTGGTTCCCCTCAGATCCGCGCCGGTCTCCCGACGTCCTGACTTCTCAGACCGTGCGGCCCCGACCCCCTCAGCGAGGGTCACCCGGGGCCGATACTAACTCCCCCGGCGGCTCCCCCCGGCCACGCTCGACGGCCAGGGCCGGCTCCAGGATGCCCGCCG
>JAOPXW010000362.1 GCA_025964935.1 Friedmanniella sp.
GGCCGTCGGGCCGAGGTCGGACTGCTCCCGTACGGGCGGTACGCCGGGCAGACCGCTGGCGACCGGGACCCGGAACCGCTCGGCCCGGGCCACGAACGGCTCCCCGGCCAGGCAGCCGACCAGGACCGCCGTGGCCAGGGTGGCCAGCGTCGCGTTGACCGCTCCCGGGCTGAGCGAGCCGAGCGCGACCCCGGTGGCGGTGGCCGCGGACCCCCGCAGCACCATCGCGCGGCCCAACGGCGTCCACCGGTTGCGGCCGGCCTGCCAGACCCGGGTCAGCTGGAACCCCACCCCGGCGAGGGAGGCCGCGACCCAGAGCAGGCTCCAGCGTGAGCCGTCGAGAGCGCTGATCGCACCGGCCATGGAGAGCGCCACGACCGCCACGTCCTGGCCGACGTCGACGATGCGGCGCGGTGTGCCCGAGCTGGGGGTGAGGACCATCGACTACCCGTTTCCTTGCCTGTTCGTGCCGGTCAGCGACCAGGACAGCGAAGTTCTGTCGCGCGGCAGCGTACCGGGGAACCGGTGGGGCACCCGGGAGCAGCACCGTGCCGGACCGGCTCCCGGACCGGCTCCGGGGGCCGCGGTCTCAGTCCTTCAGCATCCGCCGCAGCCTGCGGAGCGCCCGCCGGGGGGTTGAGGGCGGTGCCACCGGCATCTTCGGCGGCTCCGGCGCGGCCGGCGGAGGTGGCGGCGGGGTCGGCCGGGGCCGGAGCTGCTTCTGCTTGAGCAGACCCATGTCCAGGCAGAGCCCGGAGGTCTTGAGCGTGTAGTAGACGGCGTACGTCGGGGTGTCGGTCCCCGGCTCGGGCAGCACCGGCCCCGGCCGGCGCTCCTCGGTGAGGGTGAGGCGACGGCGGTCGACCAGACCCAGCACCCCGACCTGGACCGAGAGGTCCCACAACCCGTCGGGCAGCCGGCCCCCGGCGGCTACGGTCGCCGGGTCGAGCTCGGCGGTGAAGGAGGCGCTCAGCCCGCTGCGGTGGACCCGGGCGGTCACCGGCCAGCGGGCCCCGGTGGAGCGCTCGGTCAGGTCGAGCCGGCACAGGGTCTCGCTCAGCCAGTGGTCGGTCTCGCCCGCGTCGGCCTGGTCCAGCAGCTCGACGAACCGGCGGTCCGCCAGGGGCTCGGTCGGGCGGGGCGCGTCCGGCTCCGCCGACCCCGGATCGACCGACGCGACCTCGACGGGAGCCCTCTCGACGGGAGCCCTCTCGACCGGCGCGACCTCGACCGGCGCGCTCTCGACCGGCGGGGTGGTGAGCCGCCCGGGCACGGCCGGGACCGGGGTGACGGCGGGTGCGGTCCGGGGCAGGTCGGTGAGCAGGGTCGACCCCGCGAGCTGCAGCCGGTCACCGTCGAAGCCCACCTGGAGCAGCCAGGGCTCCAGCCGCCACCGGTACTGGCGCTCGGCCAGCGGCCGGATCACCGCGGCGTCGCCGGCCAGGATGGCGCGGGCCACCGGACGGGACACCGGCGGCAGCAGGGCCACCACGTCCTCGGAGAAGTAGCGCGCCGCGACGCGGTGGGACTGGGCGAAGATGTCGGCGCCCTCCTCGTCGTCCATCCGGACCCGACGGCCACCGCTCAGGCGGTTGACCATCTCGACCTGCAGCCACCGCCGCAGGATGTGGTTCCGCAGCGGCCCGGGCTCGGTGTGGGCGTACACCACCTCGATGGCCTCGGAGAGGTTGTCGAAGTAGCCGGCCCAGTCCGGGCGGCGGAAGCCGGCGTTGGAGGAGTCCGTCCGGCGGATGTGGAAGTAGCAGGTGTACTCGGCGTACACGCTGACGTTCTCGGCCAGCAGGTAGGCGGTGGTCACGAACAGGTGGTCCTCCAGCCGCCGCTTCCCCTCGGGGAACCAGAGCTGGTGGGCGGTCAGGAAGTCCCGACGGAAGAGCTTGTGCGGGGTCAGGCTGTCCATCAGCGCGGCGGTGGCCAGGCTTGCGCGCGGCACCGTCTCCAGGAACAGGTGGTGCGGGACGGGCCGGCCGAGGCCGGCCATCTTCGGGATCACCACGTCGGAGGCGTTCGCCACGGCGAAGTCGTAGAGCCGCTGCAGCGCCTCGGGGCCGAGCCAGTCGTCGTTGTCGCAGAAGAAGACGTACGCCCCCGTGGCCGCGGCGATGCCGACGTTGCGCGGCTGTCCGGGCCACCCGGAGTTGGGCTGGTGGATGACGGTGACGTGCTCGTGCCCGGCAGCCACCTCGTCCAGGTAGGCCGGGCTCTCGTCGCTCGACCCGTCGTCGACGAAGATCAGCTCCGTCTCGGTCGCCGGCAGCGTCTGCCCGAGCAGGGACTCCACGCAGGCGACCAGGTAGGGGCCGGGGTTGTAGACGGGGACGACCACGCTGACCTTCTTCACGCCCGACAGCCTGCCAGCCCCGGGGACGGGCCGCCTACCCGAGCGGGCGGCCGGTGTGTCGGGCCGGGGCTGGCCCCGCGGCCTCCCGCTACAGTCAGCGGGTGAGTCGAATGCGGAACGTGGCGGTCGTGCTGGCCGGGGGAACCGGCACGCGGGTGGGTCTGAGCATCCCCAAGCAGCTGATCAAGATCGCGGGGAAGCCGATCATCGAGCACACGATCGCGGCCATGCAGCAGTCACCGCTCGTGGACGAGATCCTGGTGCTGATGGCCCCGGGCTATCTCGACGAGGTCCGCGCCGTGGTCAGGAACGGCGGCTACGACAAGGTCACCCAGATCCTGGAGGGGGCGGGCACCCGCAACGACACCACCGCGACCGCCCTGGCGGCCCTGGGCGAGGACGAGTGCAACGTCCTGCTGCACGACGCCGTCCGGCCCCTGGTCTCGCAGACGATCATCGCAGCCAACGTGGAGGCCCTGGAGACCCATGTCGCCGTCGACACCGCCATCCCGTCGGCCGACACCGTGATCCAGGTCGACCCGGACACCGGCACGATGGCCGACGTGCTCCCCCGGCACCTGCTGCGCCGGGGTCAGACCCCGCAGTCCTTCCGGCTCTCCACCATCCGGGCGGCGTACGCGAAGGCGGCCCAGGACCCCGACTTCACCGCCACCGACGACTGCACCGTGGTGCTGCGCTATCTGCCCGAGGTCGCCATCGCGGTGGTCGCGGGGCACGAGCGCAACATGAAGGTGACCGAGCCGATCGACGTCTACATCGCCGACAAGCTCTTCCAGCTCACCTCCGCCGACACCCCGGCCCCGCTGACCGACGCGGAGTACCGGGCGCGGCTGGACGGGAAGACGATGGTGGTCTTCGGAGGCTCGTACGGCATCGGCGGCGACATCGCCGACCTGGCCCGCAGCCACGGGGCGACGGTGCGGACGTTCTCGCGGTCCACCACCGGGACCCACGTGGAGAAGCGGTCCGAGATCGCCGAGGTGGCCCAGACCGTGCTCGCCGAGACCGGCCGGGTCGACTTCGTGGTCAACACGGCCGGGGTGCTGCCCCGGGGGGAGCTGTCGGAGACGTCCGAGGAGGACATCTACGCCTCGACCGACGTCAACTACCTGGCCCCGATCTTCATCGCCCAGGAGTTCTACCCGCACCTGCTCGCGAGCGGGGGCTCGCTGCTGCTGTTCACGTCCTCGTCCTACACCCGGGGGCGGTCGGGCTACTCGCTCTACTCCTCGGCCAAGGCGGCCGTGGTCAACCTGACCCAGGCGCTGGCCGACGAGTGGGCGACCAGCGGGGTCCGGGTCAACTGCGTGAACCCCGAGCGCACCGGGACCCCGATGCGGACCAAGGCCTTCGGCGAGGAGCCCCCGGGCACCCTGCTGTCCTCGGAGGAGGTGGCCCGGCAGTCCCTGGCCGTGCTGCTCTCGGGCCAGACCGGCCACATCATCGACATCCGCCGCGAGGACGGGCCCGCCGCCATCGCCAACGGCTGACGCTCCCCCACCAGCCCGACCGGGTGACCGGGTCACCGGCCCGAACGCACGAAGCGCACGGATCCGCCGGGGTCCGTGCGCGCGTGCGTCGTCAGGGCGTTAGAGCACCAGATCGGCGACGATCATGTTGTGGTCGGACGGCCGGCTCGAGTCGGTCACCTTCATGACGTTCTCGAAGCGTCGGGCGCCCGGCCCGGCGTTGCTGAGGATGGCGTCGATCCGCACCCCGTAGCCGTTCATCCCCGGCTTCAGCGTCGTGGCGAAGTCGTTGATGGTCGGGTAGGCGATGTTGACCTTGGTGACCGCGCCGGCCGAGTCGTAGAAACCCCGGTTGACCAGGTAGTCGTGGGGCTGGTGGCCGGCTCGGTTGTTCTGCCAGGAGTTGAAGTCGCCGGCGATGATCACCGGGTTCCCACCGGCGAGGCCGGTGACCTTCGCGTACGCCCGGGCGACCTGCGCCCGGCGCAGCTCCTGGTAGCGCTTCTCCGCGGTCAGGCTGCTGCTGTGGCGGGCGTCGAGGTGGACCGAGACCACCCAGAAGTGCTTCCCGGTGGCCCGGCTGCGGAACTCCGCGTACGCGGCACTGCGCCGGTTGCTCTCGCCGTCACCGCTCAGCAGTGGCAGCTCCAGGCTGCACGCGCCGTTCCAGTGGCTGCTGCCGGTCATCTCCGGGCACCGGCTGACCAGGTCGAAGCGGGAGGTGTCGTAGAGCAGCCGGGCCCCCTGGGTGCCGTGCGTGACCCCCGGCTTGACGTACGAGGTGGTCCGGACCAGCTGGTAGCGGCCGGCGCCGGTCCCCCGCATCGCCGACTCCATGCTGTCGGTCTGACGCGGGGCGCCGTTCGTGGTGCCCGCCCGTCCGTCGGCCCGGCCCGGCGACAGCTCCTGGATGGCCACCACACCGGGGTTCTCGCGCTCGATCTCCGCGGCGACGTCCCCGGAGCGGGCCAGCCAGTTGCGGGCGTCCTGGGTGGCCTTGGCCGTCCGGACGTTGAAGCTGGCGACCCGGACGGCGGTCCCGGAGGAGTGCGGCGTGGCCGCCCGCGGGATGACCGCCTGCAGGTAGGGATAGGCCCGGACGGCGCTGCCGTTGACCGCGAACAGCCGGAAGTAGAGGTGGGCCGCGGTCTGGGGGGCCGCCCCGGCCGAGGCCACCTGGGCGGCCGACAGGGTTACCGCGCGGGCCGAACGGCCGACGGAGAAGGTGGTGGACTGGCGCCCGTGACGCGGCAGGCTCGAGGACGAGCTGGGGCTGAAGGTGGACAGCCCCGTCTCGATCCGGAACCCGGCGGTGTTGGCCCCGCTGGACCGCCAGTGGATGGTCACCTCCCCGGCTCGGGGCCCGGGCGAGGAGGTCACGCCGGAGATCGACGCCGGGGTGGACGAGGCCCCGGCGGTGCCAGGGACGGCGGCGAGCAGGCAGGTGGCGCTGGCGGCGGCCGCGGCGACGGCGACGAGGCGAGAGGGCACGAGGACTCCTGTGGGGCGGACCCCAAGACATCCCCGAGCGAGTGAGACCCCCGAACCTGAACGGCGCGGCCCCGCAGTCGACCGCCAACCAAGTAGTTCAGTGCCTCAACCATACGGCTACATAACGATCACCGTACGCGTTCCGACGTGACCTGGATCACAGAGACTCAGCTGGGCTCCCCCGGGTCGACCGACCCGGCCCAGGCCCCGTCGCTCACCGGCTGCTCGGCCTCGAGCCGGATGACGTGCTGGACGGCGTTGATCAGGGCCAGGTGGGTGAAGGCCTGCGGGAAGTTGCCGAGGTGCTGACCCGAGTGCGGGTCGATCTCCTCGCCGTAGAGCTCGAGCGGCCCGGCGAAGGACAGCAGCTTGGCGCACAGCTTGCGGGCGCGGTGATACTCCCCGATCTCGCAGAGGGCCGAGACCAGCCAGAACGAGCAGATGGTGAAGCTGCCCTCCTCGCCGGTGAACCCGTCGTTGGTCTCCTCGACCCGGTAGCGCAGCACCAGCCCGTGCACGGTCAGCTCGTCGGCGATGGCCAGCACGGTCGCCCGGATGCGCGGGTCGTCGGCCGGCAGGAAGCGCAGCAGCACCGCCAGTAGCAGCGAGGCGTCCAGGGCCTTGCTCCCGTACGCCTGGGTGAAGACCCCGCGCTCGTCGACGCCGTGGGCCAGGATGTCGGCCTTGATCTCCTCGGCGGCGGCCGCCCACTCCGCGGCCCGGTCGGGCTCCCCGCTCATCACGGCCAGCTTGGCCCCGCGGTCGACCGCCACCCAGCACATGATCTTGGAGGAGGTGAAGTGCTGCAGCTCCCCGCGCACCTCCCAGATCCCGGCGTCGGGGTCGCGCCAGTACTTCAGCGCCTCGTTGACCTGCATGTCCAGGATGGGCCAGATCCGGCCGTCCAGGTGGTCGGCGGCCCGGGAGTGGAGATAGACCGAGTCCAGCAGTGCCCCCCAGACGTCGTGCTGGCGTTGGGCGTACGCCGCGTTGCCGATTCGTACGGGTCGGGAGTTGGCGTAGCCCGGGAGGTGGTCCAGCTCGGTCTCGGTCAGGTCCTTCTCGCCGCCGATGCCGTACATGATCTGGAGCTGGGCGTCGCGGGTGGCGATGTCGGCGATGAAGGAGAAGAAGTCGACGGCCTCCCAGTCGAAGCCCAGGGAGTAGAGCCCCCACAGCGCGAAGGTGGCGTCCCGGATCCAGGTGTAGCGGTAGTCGTAGTTCCGCCCGCCGCCGGGGGTCTCGGGCAGCGAGGTGCTGCCGGCCGCCGCGATCGCGCCGGTCGGCGCGTAGGTCAGGCCCTTCAGGGTCAGAGCGCTGCGCTGCAGGTAGCTGCGCCACGGGTGGTCGGGGAACTGGCCGCGGGCCATCCAGTGCTGCCAGTGGTGTGCCGTCCAGACCTGACGGGAGTAGGCGTCGGCGTAGTCCATCGGCGGCGGCTTGCTGCCCCAGGACAGGGCCACGAAGCGGACGTCACCCTCCTTGAGCAGGGTGCGGACACCGGCCTGACCACCCTCGAAGCCCAGCCGCATGTCGCTGGTCAGGGTCAGGCGGAGGTCGCTGCCCTCCGCGGTCGCAACCCCCTGGTGGTAGCCGTGCTCGGTGTACTCCCAGGCGACCTGGCTGCGCCCGTAGTCCAGGACCGGCTCGCAGTCCACGATCGTCTGCACCTCGCCCGAGACGCAGCGGATGGTGCGCAGCAGGATGTGCTCGGCGTCGTAGTCGTTGGGGATCCGGCGGTGCGTCTTCGACCGGGTCTCCTCGTGCCGCCAGGGACCCATCAGCAGGGCGTCCCGGACGATGATCCAGCCGGTGGGCGTCCCCCAGCTCGTCTCCAGGATCATCGTTCCCGGCAGGTAGCGCCGGTCCCCGGGCACGGTCACCTCGGCCGGGGCCACCTGGAACGAGCCCGCGTGCGGCCCGAGGATGGAGCCGAAGATGCTCGGCGAGTCGAACCGGGGCAGGCACATCCACTCCACCGACCCACCCGGGGTCACCAGCGCGGAGACCTCGCCGTCGCTGAGGAAACCGAAGTCCCCGATCGGGGTGGACCGGGTCCGGGCCGTCGGAGTGGGGCTGCTGGAGTCCCGGGCCTGCTTCTTCTTCGCCATGCCCGAAGCATTGCGCCGGGATCGCTGCCTGGCAAGGGATCCCGGCTCCGGCTCCGGCCCGGCTCGGGCCCGGCTCCGGCTCCGGCCCGGCTCCGGCCCGGCTCCGCCTCCGGGCCGACTCCGGGTCGGGCGGTC
>JAOPXW010000384.1 GCA_025964935.1 Friedmanniella sp.
CGGGCAGACCGACCTGGGCGGCGCGGGCCCGCTCGAGGAGCTTGAGCATGATGAAGCGCGCGCGGTTCTTACCCTTGTCCTCGAGCAGACCGTCGAGAGACTCCAGCCAGTCGCTGGTCTCGTCGGGGTCGATGTCGGGGATCTGGCTGGGCAAACCCTCGGCGGTGATGGCCGGGCGAGGTCCTGGCGATGCCATTCAAGCTCCTAACGTCTGACCAGCGGGGATGTCGCTGGCTGATGCGGGTCGTAGCGCAGGTGATGCGTGTGACGCGACCCCATCCTGTCACCCCCGCCCTGGCGGTCGCACGTGGTGGCGTGCGGCCGGTTGGCCGCGGTTGACGGGTCGGGGTTCCCCCGGACGCCCCGCTTGTGAAACGCTTGGCCCAACACGGGTCCCCGGCACGGCGCCGGAGACCGACATCAGAGCCAAGGGAAGGGGCGATACCCGAGCATGAGCGGGGAGTCCTCTCGCGGAGAGGGCGGCGCGTCGAGCGCTGCCGCCTCATGGTTTCACAGCGGGTCGTTGCGGAGGCTGGGATGAGTTCGTCGGCAGGAACACCGGATTTTCGACCGGTGACCAACCGGCTGGGGCTCGCCCCCGGCCTGGTCGTCCAGGAGATCGGCTGGGACGGGGATGTGGACGAGAACGTCCGGGTCTCGATCGAGGACGCCATCGACGGTGAGCTGGTCGAGGACGCCGTGGAGGCCGTGGACCTGGTCCTGCTCTGGTGGCGCGACGACGACGGCGACCTGGTCGACGGACTGGTCGACTCGCTGACCGATCTCACCGACAGCGGCTACATCTGGCTGCTGACGCCGAAGGTCGGCCGCCCGGGATACGTCGACGCCGCCGACCTCGCGGAAGCCGTCTCCACCGCCGGTCTGGCGCAGACCACGACCAGCTCCACCGTCTCCCCCGAGTGGGCCGCGACCAAGCTCGTCCGTCCCAAGGGCACGCGTCGGTGACGGAATCCGCCCCCGGTCCGCTGGCGCTCGGTGAGCGGGTCCCCGACTTCTCCAGCCGCACCCAGCACGGCGAGCCCATCACCCTGGCGAGCCTGGCCGGCGCCCCCGCGGTCCTGGTCTTCTACCCCTGGGCCTTCTCCGGCATCTGTACCGGTGAGCTGCAGGCGCTGCGGGACGCGCACGCCGAGATCACCGCCACCGGGGTCCGGCTGCTGGCCGTCTCCTGCGACGCGATGTTCGCCAACCGGGCCTTCGCCGACCAGCAGCGCTTCGGGTTCGACCTGCTCACCGACCACTGGCCGCACGGCGCGATCGCGCAGGCGTACGGGGTGTTCGACCAGGCGGCCGGCTGCTCGCTGCGCGGCACCTTCGTGCTCGACGCCGAGGGGCGCCTACGCTGGCAGGTCGTCCACCAGATCGGCGAGCCCCGTGCCCTGGTCGACCTGCTGGCCGCCCTCGCCTGAGGCCCCTGGCCCGGTCCGGTCGGGACCGGGGGCACAATGGCGCCATGATCCCTCTGCAACCCTTCGGCCGGACCGGCCACCAGAGCACCCGTCTCCTCTTCGGCGCCGCGGCCCTGAGCCAGGTGACCCAGGACGAGGCCGACTCCACCATGGAGCTCGTCCGCAGCCACGGCATCAACCACCTCGACACCGCCGCCAGCTACGGTGACGCCGAGCTCCGGCTCGGTCCCTGGATGGCCGCGCACCGCGACGAGTACTTCCTGGCCACCAAGACCGAGAAGCGGACCGCGGACGAGGCGTACGCCGAGATCAACAAGTCCCTCGAGCGGCTCCAGACCGACCACGTCGACCTGATCCAGCTGCACAACCTGGTCGACGAGACCGAGTGGCAGACCGCCTTCGGCCCCGGCGGCGCCCTGGAGGCCGTGGTCCGGGCCAAGGAGGAGGGGCTGGTCCGGTTCATCGGGGTCACCGGCCACGGGGTCACCGTCGCGGCTCAGCACGCCCGCTCGCTGGCGGAGTACGACTTCGACTCGGTGCTGCTGCCCTACAACTACCCGATGTCGCGGAACTCGGCCTACCTGCAGGACTTCGAGGCCCTGGTCACGACCTGCCAGGAGCGCGGGGTCGCGATCCAGACCATCAAGGCCATCACCCGGGCCCCCTGGGGTGAGCGTGAGCAGACCGCCGCCACCTGGTACGAGCCGTTGACCGACCCCGACGCCATCGACACCGCCGTCAGCTGGGTGCTCGGGCGGGAGGGCATCTTCCTCAACACCGTGGGGGACATCCACATCCTGCCCAAGGTGTTCGACGCCGCCGAGCGCTTCGTGGACCGGCCGTCCCCGGACCAGATGCGCGACCTGGAGTCGGCGTTCGGACTCGAGCCGCTCTTCGTCTGAGGCCGGGGCGGGCGGCGCGGCCTCAGGCCGTGCCGCTCCCGGTCGGGGTCAGGAACTCCACGCGCTGGTCGGCCACGACGGAGTCGCGCTGGCCCAGGAAGTACGCCGTGTGCGGCTGCCGCTCGTGGGCCTCGAACGCGGCCCGATCCCGGTAGCACTCGTAGAACAGCCGTGACAGCGGCGCATCGGCCACCGTGTGGGTGGTGTAGACCAGCGTGTCGGGCTCGTGGGCCGCGATCTGGGGCAACAGGTCGGCCACCAGCCGGTCGAAGGTCGCGGCCGCATCGGCGTCACGAAGGTTGAAGCGGACCACCAGCGCGAACATGACTCTCCTCAGAAGGCGTTGACCCCGGTTACGGAGAAGATCCGGCCCGGTACTCCAGGCCGAATCTTCTCCACAACCTCCGACTCAGACGGCGACGGCCTTGCGGCGGGGCTTGAGCACCGAGCGTACGGCGCCGGCGAGGGTCTTCTTGGCCGAGAAGTCGTTGGGCAGCGACAGCCGGATCACCTGGCGCCAGGCCGAGGCCACCTGCTGCGGCAGCGTCCCCGTGGTGTAGCTGAGCCCGTAGCGCCGGCAGATCTCCTGGATCCGCGGGGCGATCTCGGCGTACCGGTTGCTGGGCAGGTCCGGGAACAGGTGGTGCTCGATCTGGTGCGACAGGTTGCCGGTCATGATGTGCATGGCCTTGCTGCCGTGGATGTTGGCCGAGCCGATCATCTGCCGCAGGTACCACTCGCCGCGGGTCTCACCCTCGATCGACTCCTTGGCGAACGTCTCGACACCCTCGGGGAAGTGCCCGCACATGATGACCGAGTGCGTCCAGAGGTTCCGGACCAGGTTGGCCACGGCGTTGGCCCCCAGCGTGTGCAGGAACGAGGGACCCGACAGCAGCGGGTGCAGCAGGTAGTCCTTCCGCATCTGCCGGCCGATCTTGTCCAGCACGGCGAGCCCGTCCTTGTGGAACTGCTCCTTGTCGCCGCGGCCCCGCATCTGCTTGCCCAGCTCCAGGTCGTAGGCGGCGATGCCGAACTCGAAGAAGCACGCGTTCAGGAAGTTCCAGAGCGGCTGGCCGAGGTACATCGGCACCCACCGCTGGTCCTCGTCGACCCGCATGATGCCGTAGCCCAGGTCGTTGTCGCGGCCCAGCACGTTGGTGAACGTGTGGTGCAGCTCGTTGTGCGAGCGCTTCCAGAGGTCGGCGGGGGAGGCGTGGTCCCACTCCCAGACCTGCGAGTGGATCTTGGGGTCGCGCATCCAGTCCCACTGGCCGTGCATGACGTTGTGGCCGATCTCCATGTTCTCGAGGATCTTGGCCACCGACAGGCCGGCCGTGCCCACGAACCACGCCGGCGGGAAGAGGCTGAAGAGCAGCACTGCCCGGCTGGCGAGGTCGAGCTTGCGCTGGACGTTGATGACCTTGCGGATGTACGCCGCGTCGTCGGCCCCGCGCGAGTCCAGCACCTCCTGGCGGAGCGCGTCCAGCTCGAGACCGAGGGCCTCGACCTGGGCGGCCGACAGGTGCCCGGTCGGGTCGGGCTTGCCGGACCGCTTGGGCACGTGGTGCCGCTCGGTCGTCTCGGTGCTCAGGCGGCTGTTGGTGGGGCGCCGCTCCGCGCCGTTCGTGCTCTGGGCGGTCGTGGGCTGTGCGGTGACAGTCATGGTGTCCTTCAGAGGTCGATCGAGCAGCGGCCGGCGGCTGCCGACACACAGGTCTGGATACGGATGTTGTCGCCCTCGGTGGCGACGGTGAGCTCCCCGTTGCGGAGGTCGCGGACGGCCCCCTCGCGGAGCGGGACGACACAGCCGAAGCAGATGCCCATCCGGCAGCCTGACGGCATCAACACGCCCGCCTCCTCGCCGGCGTCCAGCAGCGGGGTGGAGCCGTCGGCCTCGACGTCGATGCCCTGGTGCAGGAAGGAGACGGTGCCGCCCTCGCCCTCGGCGATGACGACGGGGCGGAAGCGCTCGGTGTGCAGCCGGTCGGCCAGACCCGCCGCCGCCCAGTGGGCCTCGAGCGCGTCGAGCAGACCGGTGGGCCCGCAGGCCCACGTCTCCCGCGTACGCCAGTCGGGGACCAGGGTGTCCAGCTCGGCCACGTCGAGGGTGCCCTCGTACGCGGTGTGCCGCTCGACGAGTCGCAGTCGCTCGCTCGCGGCCCAGCCGCGAATCCGGGTCCCGGCGATCACGTCATCCGGGGTGGGGGCCGAGTGCACCAGGACCACATCGTCGAGCTCGTCGAGGTGGTGGCCGAGCATCCCCAGGACGGGGGTGATGCCGCTGCCGGCGGTCAGGAACAGGCTCCGCTCGGGAAGCGGCTCGGGAAGGCTGAACTCACCGGCGGCCTGGTCCAGGTGCACCAGGGTGCCGGGCTCCAGCCGGCGTACGACGTGGCTGCTGACCTTTCCGTCGGGGATGGCCTTGACGGTGATGGAGATCAGGCCGTCGCGCGCGTCGGGGGAGGAGGTGAGGGAGTAGGCGCGCCAGTTGCGGACGCCGTCGACGTCCACGCCCAGCCGGACGTACTGGCCGGGTCGGTGCCGACGCCAGCCCCGGCCGGGCCGGATCTGGACCGTCACCGCGTCTGCGGTCTCGGGGGTGACCGAGACCACCCGGCCCCGTAGGTCGGCCGAGAGGCGCAGCGGCGCGACGAGGTCGAGGTAGTCCGCGGGCACCAGCGGCGTGGTCAGGCTCTCGACCAGACGCGTCAGGGCCCGGACGGCACCCGGCAGGGTCCGTGGTCTCGTGCTGGTGGCGAGGCTCATTACGCAAGCGTAACTTACGCAAGCGTAGGTTTCCTGTGCGACCGCTAAGGAAACCGGTGTCGGGAGCGCCGGAACCCCGGTCGGGTGGGAGCAGAGGGACTCGAACCCCCGGCCACCTGCGTGTAAAGCAGGTGCTCTAACCAGCTGAGCTATGCTCCCGGACCGGCCCTGACGTGGCCGCGGTGCCAGGAACGATAGCGGGCGGATTCGTTGCGTTCCAAGTCCTGCGGGATTTCTCCAGGCGAACTAATCTCGTGCCATGGCCGACGACGAGGTGACCATTCTCCGCGAGGCGCTCGCGGGGCACCGCAAGGTGCTGGT
>JAOPXW010000407.1 GCA_025964935.1 Friedmanniella sp.
CTTGGCGGGCTTGCCCTTAGCCACGGTCAGTCCTGCTCACGGGCACCACCCTGTCACACCGAGCTGGGTCCGGGACGGGCCCTAACCGGTGGTGACGGGGGTCTTGGCGGCCGCCTTCTTGACCGGGGCCTTCTTGGCCGGCGCCTTGGCCACGGCGGCGACCGGGCTGTCGGCGGCCGACTTCTTGGCCGGGGCCTTGCGCGTCGCGGTCTTCTTGGCCGCCGTCTTCTTCGCCGGGGCCTTGCGGGCGGTCTTCTTCGGCGCCGGGCCCTTGGCTCGCTTCTCGGCCAGCAGCTCCGCAGCCCGCTCGGGGGTGATCGTCTCGATCTCGTCGTCGCGCCGCAGGGTGGCGTTGAACTCGCCGTCGGTCACGTAGGCCCCGAAGCGGCCGTCCTTGATCACCAGGGGCTGCCCGGAGACGGGGTCGGGACCGAGCTCCTTCAGCGGCGGCTTGGCCGCGGCCCGGCCCCGCTGCTTCGGCTGGGCGTAGATCGCCTCGGCCTCGGCCAGCGTGATGCCGAAGATCTGGTCCTCGGTGGTCAGGGACCGCGAGTCGGTGCCCTTCTTCAGGTAGGGACCGTAGCGCCCGTTCTGCGCCGTGATCTCCACGCCCTCGGCGTCCTGCCCGACGACCCGGGGCAGGCTCATCAGGGCCAGGGCCTGCTCCAGGGTGACGTCGGCGACGGTCATCGAGGCGAAGAGCGACCCGGTCCGCGCCTTGGCGTTCTTGGGCGCGTCCTCGGGCAGCAGCTCGGTCACGTACGGGCCGAACCGGCCGTTCTTGGCCACTACGGTGAGGTGGGTCTCGGGGTCCACGCCGAGCTCACGCTCCTCGCCCATCGGCTTGCTGAGCAGCTCCCGGGCCAGCTCGACGGTGAGCTCGTCGGGCGGCAGCTCGTCGTCGACGTTGGCGCGCCGCTCCTCGCCGTCCTCGACGTAGGTGCCGTAGCGGCCGACGCGGACCACGATGTCGGAGTCCAGATCACCGACCGGGAAGGTGGAGAGCTTGCGGGCGTCGATCTCGCCCAGCTCGGAGACCAGCCGCTGCAGACCCTCGTGGTCGTCCCCCGAGGAGCCGAAGTAGAAGTCGGTCAGCACCTGCAGCCGCTCGGCGTTGCCCCCGGCGATCTGGTCGAGGGTGGCCTCCATCTCGGCGGTGAAGGCGTAGTCGACCAGGTGCGGGAAGTGCTGCTCGAGCAGCCGGGTGACCGCGAAGGCCAGCCAGGTCGGCACCAGGGCCGAGCCCTTCTTGAACACGTAGTCCCGGCTGGTGATGGTGCGGATGATCGACGCGTAGGTCGAGGGTCGGCCGATCTCCAGCTCCTCCAGCTTCTGGACCAGCGACGGCTCGGTGTAGCGGGCCGGCGGCCGGGTCTCGTGCCCGGAGGCGGTGACCTCCTCGGGCCGCAGCGACTGACCCTGGGTCAGGTTGGGCAACCGGGTCTGGGCGTCGTCGGACTGGCTGCCCTCGGCCTCGTCGATCGCCTCGACGTAGGCCTTGAGGAAGCCGTGGAAGGTGATCGTGCGGCCGGAGGCCACGAAGGCACACGCGTCGCCGTCGGTCCGGGACGCGGTGATCTTGACCGTGATCGACTGGCCCTCGGCGTCCTTCATCTGCGAGGCCACCGTCCGCATCCAGATCAGCTCGTAGAGCCGGAACTGGTCGCCGGTCAGCCGGGTCTGGGCCGGGGTCTGGAAGACCTCCCCGGCGGGCCGGATCGCCTCGTGGGCCTCCTGGGCGTTCTTGACCTTCGAGGTGTAGACCCGCGGCTTGGCCGGCAGGTAGTCCGCCCCGAAGAGCTGGCGGACCTGGTTGCGGGCCGCGTTGATGGCGGTCTCGGAGAGGGTGACCGAGTCCGTCCGCATGTAGGTGATGAAGCCGGCCTCGTAGAGGTCCTGCGCCACCGACATCGCCCGCTGCGCGGTGAAGCCGAGCTTGCGGCCGGCCTCCTGCTGCATCGTCGTGGTCCGGAACGGGGCGTACGGGCGCCGGGTGTAGGGCTTGGAGTCGATGCTGTCGACCCCGTACGTCGCCGAGCGCAGCGAGACCGCCAGCGCCTCGGCGGTCGGCTGGTCGAGGTGCACCAGGGTGTCCTTGGTCCTGATGACGCCACGGCTGTCGAAGTCGCGGCCCTGGGCGATCCGGTCCGCTCCGACATGGGTCAACCGGGCCGGGAACAGCGGCGGCTCGGCCGGCGCACCGGCGTCCAGGACGGCGTCCAGGTCCCAGTAGGAGGCGGTCCGGAAGGCGATCCGCTCCCGCTCGCGGTCCACGATCAGCCGGGTCGCGACCGACTGCACGCGGCCGGCCGACAGCCGGGGCATGACCTTCTTCCACAGCACCGGGGAGACCTCGTAGCCGTAGAGCCGGTCGAGGATCCGTCGGGTCTCCTGGGCGTCGACCAGGTCGGTGTCCAGGTCGCGCGGGTTGGCCACGGCGTCGGCGATGGCCTGCGGGGTGATCTCGTGGAACACCATCCGGCGGGCCGGGACCTTGGGCTTGAGCTCCTGCAGCAGGTGCCAGGCGATGGCCTCGCCCTCGCGGTCACCGTCGGTGGCGAGCAGCAGCTCGTCCGCACCGGCCAGGGCCTCCTTGAGGGAGCGCATCGTGGCGCGCTTGTCGGGGTTCACGACGTAGAGCGGCTCGAAGCCGTGGTCGACGTCGACACCGGTCCGGGCCCACTTCTCACCCTTGTACTTGGCGGGGACCTCGGCGGCACCGGTGGGGAGGTCGCGGACGTGACCGCGGCTCGACTCGACGATGTATCCGTCGCCGAGGAAGCTCGCGATCTTGGTCGCCTTGGTGGGCGACTCCACGATCACGAGCCGCCGGCCACCTGCTTTCGCTGCCACTGCGTACCCTTCTGTCGGCCCGGCACCGGAAAAGACGGCCAGGCTCGTCGGTCGGCTGGGTCCTCCGACCCCCTCATCGGGCCCAGCCGCGCTCACTCTACGGCCAGAGTGCCACCCCACGACCAAACGTCAGCCCGCGGCGGACGGACGAACCGCCGGCCCGTTCCCCCGTCCGGGACCCTCAGCGGGCGGGGTCTGCGGCCAGCAGCAGACCGTCCCGGGCCAGGTCGCGCACCCGGGTCACCGCCTGGGCCGCCAGCGTCGCCGGGTCCACGTCGAGCAGCCGGGCCACTGACGCGACGATCTGGTCCAGCCGCAGCTCGCCGTCGCAGGCCCCCAGGACGCCCGCCATCGCGGTGTCGAGCTGCACGGCGCGTCGGAAGCCCCGCTGCTGCCGGTAGACCAGGTGCTGGGGGTCGGCCAGGCCGGGGGTGCCCTGGGTCTCCTCCACCACGTCGGGGGCCAGCGTCCAGGTCCGGGCCAGCACGGCCCGGTCGTCCAGGCCGGCCAGCAGGTCCACGGCCACCAGCTCGGCCTCCAGGGCCGGGGCGATCGGCTGCTCCAGCGGGTGCGGCCAGTCCTCCAGCACCAGGTGCGGGACCGCGCGGTCGGTGCGGCGCAGCACCAGCCAGCCCATCCCGACGGCCTCGATCTCCAGGGCCTCGAAGTAGTCGCACCAGGCCGCGTAGCGCGCCGGGTAGAGCGGCGAGCCGGCCAGACCGGCGTCGGCGAGCCAGAGCTCGATGTACTCGTACGGGTCCAGCACCTCCCGCTGCACGACGTGCACGTCGCAGCCGGTCCCGGCCACCCAGCCGCCGATCCGGTCCCGCCAGTCCTGGCCGCGGACGTGGGCCCAGTTGCCGAGCACCTGCAGCACCCCGCCCGGGTTGAGCCGGGCCGCGCCGCCGGTGACGACCTGCTCGACCAGCCCGTCCGCCGCACTGTTGCCCTCCCGGTAGGTCAGCCGCTCCGCCTCGTCGCCGGGTGGGGACATCACGTACGGGGGGTTGGAGACGATCAGGTCGAAGGTCTCCTCCCCCACCGGCTCGTAGAGGCTGCCCAGCCGCAGGTCGATCGTCACCCCGTTCAGCCGGGCGGTCAGCTCGGCCAGCTCCAGGGCCCGCGGGTTCAGGTCGGTGGCCATCACCTCGTCGGCGTGCCGGGACAGGTGCAGGCTCTGCACCCCGCAGCCCGTGCCCAGGTCCAGGGCCCGGCGTACGGGGGTGCGGACGGTCAGCTGGGTGAGGGTCGCCGACGCCGAGGACACCCCCAGCACGAAGTCGGGTCGCATCGGGGCGGTGACGGTGTCCAGCCCCGGTGACAGGTCCGAGACCACCCACCCGCTGGCGCCGTCGTCACTGGCGTAAGGCCGGATATCGACGGCGGCCAGGATCTGGTGGTCGACCGCGGTCAGGATCCCGTCGGCGACCAGCGGATCCACCAGGCCGGGCAGGGCCCGCTCCAGCGCGTCCCGGTCCACCACCCGCTGCAGGGGCCACAGCCGGGTCAGCGTGGCGAGCGGGTCCGTCCGGTCCCCGAGCGCGCGGACCGCGGCGACGGTGGCGTTGCGGCCCATGGCCCGGTGGGCCTGCTCGCCGATCAGCTCGACCACCGCGTCGACGGTGTAGTCGTGGGTCTCGAAGAGGTCGGCCAGGCCGGACCAGTCAGTCAGCATGGCCGTCATGCTGGCACGTGCGTCCCCCCCAACGCTCACGGCCGCAGAACCGGACGCAGCGCCTCGACCACGGCGGGGTCCTCGATGGTCGAGGGCACCACGGCCTGCTCCCCGTCGGCGATCTGACGCATGGTCTTGCGCAGCACCTTGCCGGACCGGGTCTTGGGCAGGGCGGCCACCACGTCGACCTGACGCAGCGCGACCACCGGCCCGACCTCGGAGCGGACCAGCGCCACCAGCTCCGCACTCAGCCGGGCCGGGTCCTCGGTCACGCCCTGCTTGAGGACCACCAGGCCGCGGGGCACCTGACCCTTGAGCTCGTCGGCCACCCCGATCACCGCGCACTCGGCGACGGCGGGGTGCGAGGCGAGCACGGCCTCGATGGCGCCGGTGGAGAGCCGGTGACCGGCCACGTTGATCACGTCGTCGGTGCGGCCCATCACGAAGACGTAGCCGTCCTCGTCGAGGTAGCCGCCGTCGCCGCTGAGGTAGAAGCCGGGGTAGGCCGACAGGTACTCGGCCACGAAGCGGGCGTCGTCACCCCAGAGCGTGGCCAGGGTGCCCGGCGGCAGCGGCAGCCGGAGCGCGATGGCCCCCTCCTCACCGGCGGGCAGGGGGGCTCCGCGACGGTCCAGGATCGACAGGTCGTAGCCGGGCATCGGCACCGACGGCGATCCCGACTTGAGCGGCAGGTCCTCCAGGCCCCGCGGGTTGGCCGCGATCGCCCACCCGGTCTCGGTCTGCCACCAGTGGTCGACCACCGGCACCCCCAGCTTGGCCGTGGCCCAGGCGTACGTGTCGGGGTCGAGGCGCTCCCCGGCCAGGAACAGGGCCCGCAGGCTGGCCAGGTCGAAATGGCTCATCAGCTCGGCCTCGGGGTCGACCTTGCGGATGGCCCGGAGCGCGGTCGGGGCGGTGAACATGACGTTCACCCGGTGCTCGGCGACCACCCGCCAGAAGGCGCCGGCGTCGGGGGTGCCGACCGGCTTGCCCTCGTAGAGCACCGTGGTCGCCCCGGCGAACAGGGGGGCGTACACGATGTAGGAGTGGCCGACGACCCAGCCCACGTCGCTGGCGGTGAACATAACGTCGCCGGGCCCGAGCCCGTACACAGCTCCCATGGAATAGGTCAGCGCAACCGCGTGGCCGCCGTGGTCTCGGACGA